>NZ_BSQE01000013.1:0-201349 GCF_030268185.1 Pseudomonas sp. NBRC 100443 | reverse complement strand
TGGCCAGAAGCCCGACGTGGCTTCCTCGAACAGGCCTAATACATAGATGCAGTCGGGTTTTCATGTTCAAAAGCGGGTTGACGGTGGGGGTGAGTCCATACATAGGAGCGGGCCCTGCCCGCGATTCGCGCGCAGGGCGCGCTCCTACAGGTGGGTTCGGAACTGTTCTATTGGGTTCCCGCGTTCGCGGGAACCCAGAAAACCGCCTAGAAACAACAGGCCGCACCGGCGTGCTCTTCGTAGGAGCGAGCCATGCTCGCCTGCAACGGCCGGTGCTCGGTCGGGCACGGCGATGGGTATCGCTTCGCTCAACCCATCCTACGAAAAGCGCCGAGGCGCGGCCGGCGAGCGGGGGCTCAGCGGTAGACGCCATCCTTGCCATGCGCCGCCATGGCGCGGTTGCCGCGTTCGGCGATCAGCAGGTCGGGCTTCACCAGTTCGATGCCCGCCGCCTTCAGCTTCGGCAGCTCGCGCAGCAGCACCCGCAGGGTGGCCGGGCGCGGGTGGCCGATCAGCAGCGCCGAGCCCTGCTTGCGCGCCAGGGCCACGCCGCTCTGCAACTGGCGGGCGATGCTGTCTTCATCCGGCTGGTCGTCGAGGAATACGTCGCGGGACAGGCTGGCCAGGCCGCGTTTCTGCGCCTCGGCGGCGGCCACGGTGGCGGCGCTGGTGCGGCTGTCGAGGAAGAACAGGTGGCGTTCCTGCAGGGTGCCCATCAGCAGGTCCATGCCGGCGCGGTCGGCGGTCATGCGGCTGCCTTCGTGGTTGTTCACGCCTTGCACGTAGGGCACCGCGGCCAGCGCCGCGTCCAGGCGCCGGGCGAGCTCCGTGTGCGGCAGGTCGGGGCGCCAGGCGTAGGGGCCGCCGGCCGGGTCCATCGGCAGGTGCAGGATCAGGGTGCGCCCGCGCTGGTGGGCTTCGCGGGCCAGTTCGGCGGCGTGCGGGGTGTCCGGCATGATCGCCAGGGCCACTGCCGCCGGTAGTTCGAACACCTGGCGGTCGCGCGCCAGGTTCTGCCCGAGGTCGTCGATCACCACGCTCAGCAGCGGCCTGGCCTGCGCCTGGCCGAACAGGGCGGCCAGGCACAGGCCGAACAGCAGCCGTGCCCGGCGCACCGGTCAGTTGCCGCGGCTGACGCTGAGCCCCTTCAGCAGGCTGAGGGCCTGGCTCAGCTGGAAGTCGCTGTCCTGCGGGGCGGCCTGGGGCGCCTTGCCCGACTGCGTCGGACGGTCCTTGCCGCCGTTGCCGTTGGCCAGGTGGCCCTGCAGGTCGGCTTCCTTGAAGCCTTCGAAGTCGCTCTGCTCGCGGGTCACCTTGGCGCGTTCCACCTCGATGTCCGGGACTATGCCCTGGGCCTGGATGGAGCGGCCGTTGGGGGTGTAGTAGAGCGCGGTGGTCAGCTTCAGGGCGCGGTCGTTGTTCAGCGGCAGCACGGTCTGCACGGAGCCCTTGCCGAAGCTGTCGGTGCCCATGAGGATGGCGCGTTTCTGGTCCTGCAGGGCGCCGGAGACGATTTCCGCCGCCGAGGCGGTGCCGCCGTTGATCAGCACCACCAGCTGCACGCCCTCGCTGGGGTCGGCCGGGTCGGCGGAGAAGCGCAGTTCGGAGTTGGGGATGCGGCCCTTGGTGTAGACGATCAGGCCCTTGGTGAGGAAGGCGTCGGCCACTTCCACCGCGGACTGCAGCACGCCGCCGGGGTTGTTGCGCAGGTCCAGGACCAGGCCCTTGAGCTTGCCCTTGTTGTCCTTCTTCAGCTGCGCCAGGGCCTTGACCACCTCGTCACCGGTGTTGACCTGGAACTGGGTGATGCGCAGGTAGCCGTAGTTCGGCTCCAGCAGCTGGGTCTTGACGCTCTTGACCTTGATGATGGCGCGCTTGAGGCTGACGTCGAACGGCCGGCCGCCGCCGCGCACTATGGTCAGGGTGATGGACGAGCCGGGCTTGCCGCGCATGCTGTCCACCGCCTCGTTCATCGACTGGCCCTTGGTCGGCTTGCCGTCGATCTGCACGATCAGGTCGCCGGGCTGGATGCCGGCCGCGGCCGCCGGGGTGTCGTCGATCGGCGAGACCACCTTGATGAAGCCGTCCTCGGTGCCCACCTCGATGCCCAGGCCGCCGAACTCGCCGCTGGTGCTTTCCTGCAGCTCGGCGAACTCTTCCGGGTCCAGGTAGGCGGAGTGCGGGTCGAGGTTGCTGAGCATGCCCTTGATGGCGTTCTCCAGCAGGGTCTTGTCGTCCACCGGCTCGACGTAGGCGGCCTTCACCCGGTCCAGGACCTCGGCGAAGGTCCGCAGTTCGTCCAGCGGCAGCGGCGCCTCCTTGCCGCTGGCCGCGGCTGGCGCGGCGGGCGGTGTCTCGGCGGCCTGGGCCGCCCCGATACCGAGCAGCAGGGCCAGGGTGATGAGACGGAAGCGATGCGACATGTTTGGCTCCTAAGGCGTGTCCGCCGCTTATCCTTGCGTGCGACACCAGGTAGTGGGGTCCGTCGGGCGGCCCTGATGACGAATGGCGAAATACACCGCCGGAGTCTCCTGCCCGCCGCTGGTGCCGACGGTAGCGATGGGATCCCCGGCCTTGACCGTGTCCCCGGCGCCTTTCAGCAGACTCTGATTATGACCATAAAGGCTCAGGTATCCACCACCGTGGTCGAGGATAACCAGTAGCCCGGCGCCGCGCAGCCAGTCGGCGAACACCACCCTGCCGCCATGCACGGCGCGTACCGTGGCGCCTGCGCTGGCGCCGATCAGCACGCCGTCCCAGGTGGCGCGCGGGTCGTCGCCGCGCGGGCTGCCGAAGCGCGCCAGGATGCGCCCGTTGACCGGCCAGGGCAGCTTGCCGCGGGTGGCGTCGAAGGCGCCGCCGAAGCCGGCGCCGCTGGATACCAGCGGGCCGCTGTAGTCCGCGCGGGGCTTGGGCTTCACGCTGCCGCCGCCGCTGGCCGTCTCGCGTTCGCGGCGGGCGCGCTCGCGTTCGGCGGCCAGGGCGCGCTGGCGCGCTTCCTCGGCTTCGCGGGCCTGGCGGGCGAGGGTTTCCTCGATGGTCTTGAGCACCTTGTTCAGCTCGGCCTGGGCCTGCTGGCGGTCCTGCAGCTTGCGGTTGCTGTCGCTGTAGTCGCTGTTGAGCTTGGCCAGGGCTTCCTGGCGCTGCTTGCGCACTTCGGCCAGTTCCTGGCGGCGGGCCTCGAGGTCCTGCTGCTGGGCCAGTTGCTGGCTCTTCTGCGTGGTGATGTCGCGCTCGACGTTCTCCAGCTGGCGCAGGGTCTCGTTGAAGGCGTTGAGCTGTTCCAGGCGCGCGCGGTTGATGTACTCGTAGTAGGTGAGGGTGCGGCTGAACTTCTCGGGATGTTCCTGGTTCAGCAGCAGCTTGAGGTATTCCTCGCGGCCGCTCTGGTACGCGGCGCGGGCCTGGATGCCGATCAGCCGCTGCTGTTCAAGGCGCGCGCCCTGGAGTTTTTTTTTCTCCTCGTCCAGGCGCTGCAGCTCCTTTTCGCTCTTCTCCAGCTCCTCCTGCAGCGCCTTGACCTGCTTCTCCAGGTCGCCCATCTGGGTTTCGGTGGACTTGAGCTGCTTCTGCACCCCGGATTTCTCTTCCTGGATGCCGCTGAGGGTCTTCTTCAGCTCGGCGATGTCTTTCTGCGTCCGCTCGATCTGCTTCTGGGTGTCGGCGCGTTCGTCGGCGACGACCGCCAGCGGGCTCAGCAGGCAGATCAGCAGCAGGGAGGAGAGGGCGCGATGCATGGGGTGGCGGGCACCTGGAGGCGGAATCGGCCTAGTATGCATAAAAAAATCGTTACAAGCCGCAAGCGGCGAGTGAAAAGCATCACGCCGCCTGCAGCTCGCGAGGGTCACTCCAGGGTGACGATGGATTTGCCGGTCATCTCGGCCGGCACCGGCAGGCCCATCAGCGTCAGCATGGTCGGCGCCACGTCGGCCAGCACGCCGCCTTCGCGGATGCTCAGCTTGCGCTTGCCAACGTAGATGAAGGGCACCGGCTCGCAGGTGTGCGCGGTGTGCGCCTGGCCGGTGCTTTCGTCTTCCATCTGCTCGACATTGCCGTGGTCGGCGGTGATCAGGGCCTCGCCGCCGACCTTGTCCAGCGCCGCGGCGATGCGCCCGACGCAGGTGTCCAGGCATTCCACGGCCTTGACCGCGGCCTCGAACACGCCGGTGTGGCCGACCATGTCGCCGTTGGCGTAGTTGACCACGATGACGTCGTAGCGCTGGTTTTCGATGGCCTCGACGATCCTGTCGGTGACTTCCGGCGCGCTCATTTCCGGCTGCAGATCGTAGGTGGCGACCTTCGGCGAGGGGATGAGGATGCGTTCTTCGCCCTCGAACGGCTCTTCGCGGCCGCCGGAGAAGAAGAAGGTGACGTGGGCGTACTTCTCGGTCTCGGCGATGCGCAGCTGGGTCTTGCCGTTCTTCGCCAGGTATTCGCCGAGGACGTTGTCCAGCGACTCGGGCTTGAACGCGCTGGGCGCCGGGATGTTCGCCGAGTACTGGGTGAGCATCACGTACTCGGCCAGGTGCAGCTCGCGCTGGCGCGGGAATTCCTTGAAGCCCGGCTCGACGAAGGCGCGCGACAGTTCGCGGGCGCGGTCGGCGCGGAAGTTCATGAACACCACGGCGTCGCCGTCTTCCACGCGTACCTGCTCGCCGATGCGCGTGGCCTTGACGAACTCGTCGCTCTCGCCGCGCTCGTAGGCGGCGTGCAGCGCGGCCACGGCGTTGTCGGCGGTGAATTCGGCGGTGCTTTCGGTGATCAGGTTGTAGGCGGCTTCGACGCGGTCCCAGCGGTTGTCGCGGTCCATGGCGAAGTAGCGGCCGATGATGCTGGCGGTGCGGCCCTTGCCGATGCGCGCGAAGGCCTCGTCGACCAGCTTCAGCGACGGCTCGGCGCTTTTCGGCGGGGTGTCGCGGCCGTCGAGGAAGGCGTGCAGGTAGATTTTCTGCGCGCCACGCCGGGCGGCCAGTTCGGCCATGGCGACCAGGTGGTCCTGGTGGCTGTGCACGCCGCCGTCGGAAAGCAGGCCGAGGATGTGCACGGCCTTGCCGGCGCCCACCGCCTTGTCCACCGCGCCGGTCAGCACCGGGTTGTCGAAGAACTCGCCGTCGCGGATGGCCTTGGTCACGCGGGTGAAGTCCTGGTAGACGACGCGCCCGGCGCCGAGGTTCATGTGGCCGACCTCGGAGTTGCCCATCTGCCCGTCTGGCAGGCCCACGTCCATGCCCGAGCCGGAGATCAGGCCGTGCGGCTGGGTGGCCAGCAGGCGGTCGAGGTTTGGCTTCTTCGCGGCGAAGATGGCGTTGTACTCGGGGCTGTCGCTATGGCCGAAGCCGTCCAGGATGATCAGGACCAGGGGTTTGGGCGATGCTGTCATAGGTGCGGCTCTTTCCAAAACGGGGGTCAGAAAAGGATCGGCATTTTACCGTCTGGGTGCGACGGGCGCCATGATTGGCAGGGTTCAGCCGTCAGGAGGGCGCGTGTATACTGGCCGGCATTTTTACCTGTGGATGCCTTGCGCCATGTCGTCGTTCCTTCCCCGTCTGATCGAATTCGCCACCCATCACTATCTGCTGGTCGGCGCCCTGGTGGTGCTCCTGGTCCTGCTCGCGCTGCACGAGCTGAACAAGGCCGGCCGCGCGCTGTCGACCCGCGAGCTGACCGCGCTGGTCAATGCCGAGCAGGGTGTCGTACTGGACATCCGCCCGAGCAAGGAGTTCTCCGGCGGCCACATCTCCGGTTCGCTGAACATCCCGGCGGACAAGCTGAACAGCCGCATGAGCGAGCTGGACAAGCACAAGGCCAAGACCATCATCGTGGTCGACGCCATGGGCCAGCACTCGGGCACCTGGTGCGGCGTGCTGAAGAAGGCCGGCTACAACGTGGCCAAGCTCGGCGGTGGCATCGGCAGCTGGCGCGGCGACAACCTGCCCCTGGTGAAGTGAGATGCAGGCGGTTCTGATATACACCACGGCCTGGTGCCCCTACTGTATCCGCGCCAAGGCGCTGCTGGACAAGAAGGGCGTGGCCTACGAGGAGATCGGCGTGGACGGCAAGCCCGACCTGCGCGCCGAAATGAGCCGCAAGGCCGGCCGTACCTCGGTACCGCAAATCTGGATCGGCAGCACCCACGTCGGCGGCTGCGACGATCTGTACGCGCTGGAGCGCGCGGGCAAGCTGGATGCGCTGCTGTCGGCGTGATCCCCTTATTACTGCAAACGAGCCATAAGAAGGTCCTGAAATGACTGAGCAAGCTAGCAACGGCGCCAACGAGCAAGAAAACGGCCCGCAGTTCTCCCTGCAGCGCATCTACATCCGCGACCTGTCCTTCGAAGCGCCGAAGGCTCCGGAAATCTTCCGCCAGGAATGGCAGCCGGCGATCAGCATGGACCTGAACACCCGCCAGAAGCAGCTCGACGGCGACTTCTACGAAGTGGTGCTGACCGTTTCGGTGACCGTGAAGAACAAGGACGACGTGGCCTTCATCGTCGAAGTGCAGCAGGCCGGCATCTTCCTGATCAAGGGCCTGGACGCTTCCAGCATGAGCCACACCCTGGGCGCCTTCTGCCCGAACATCCTCTTCCCCTACGCCCGCGAAGCCCTGGACAGCCTGGTGGTGCGCGGCTCGTTCCCGGCGCTGATGCTCTCGCCGGTGAACTTCGACGCCCTGTACGCCCAGGAAATCGCCCGCCTGCAGGCTTCCGGCGAGATTCCTTCGGTCCAGTAAGGCCCGTCGTAGCGAAGAAAGGCGCCCAAGGGCGCCTTTTCTTTTGCCCATCCGATAGCGAAGCGCTCTTCGTAGGATGGGTTGAGCCTTGGCGAAACCCATGCGGTCATGGCGATGGGTATCGCTTCGCTCAACCCATCCTACGGGGAGATCAGGGCCGGCGCGTTCAACTTTGGTGCGCGTGCACTAGCAAGGCGCCTTCTCGGCCAGCCTGTGCGGGCATTTCGGTCATGCCTTTTGTGCCTGGATGTTCACCGGGGCGTTCGCTGAAAGCCCCGTGAATACTGGCCTGCGCGGCTGTTTCGTGAGGGAAATACGACCCGTCGGCAAAACTGGCACAGCCCCTGCAATAGTCCCAATAACGATTTCGGGGGCCTCGGTACAGGCAGGCTGGGGAAACCCCACTTTTACACAAGGCGCGCCGCCGCGGCCCGATGCGGTGGAAGGCGTGAACGGTTCGGGGGTCCTGGTACAGGCAGGCCGGGGAAACCCCCTTTTTACACCGGAGGTTCGCGATGCGGCCTCCGCCCCTTTCGGGGCCCTCGGTTCAGGCAGGCCGGGGAATCCCCTTCTTTCTTCCCGAGGCTGGCCGCCGGCCCCCTCAGCGCAATTGCGGATGGACCCGCAGCACCCAGTCCCCGTCCTTCTCCTCGCTGTCCCAGCTACCGCCCAGGTGGCGGGTGGAGAGCAGGGTTATCCACAGTTCTCCCTCCCGGCTTTCCACGCGCCAGCGCAAGGGTTGGCCGTCCAGGCGCATCTGGCCCTCGGCGGCCGCGCCCGCTGCCCGCACGCGCAGCGCCAGGGCGCCCTCGATCTGCCCGGCCTCGACCCTGGCACTCTGGTCGAAGCGCAGCAGCAGGGCGCCATCCTGCGCCCGGACGGCGAGCAGATGCGGCTCGCCCGGCGTGGGCCCGGTGAGGCGGCCGAGCATCAGGCCGATCATCAGCCCGCCGATGGCCAGCGCCGAAAACACCCGCAGCCACGGCCGGGGCCGCACATCCGCCGCCGCGGGAGTAGAATGCCGGCCGTCCTCAGGCCCGGAGCGCTGCATGTTCCACGTCATCCTCTTCCAACCGGAAATTCCACCCAATACCGGCAACATTATCAGGCTCTGCGCCAATTCCGGCTGCAGCCTGCACCTGATCGAGCCGCTGGGCTTCGAACTGGACGACAAGCGCCTGCGCCGCGCCGGGCTGGATTATCACGAATACGCCCCGGTGCAGCGCTATGCGAGCCTGGAGGAATGCCTGGATAAGCTCGGCCGCCCGCGGCTGTTCGCCTTCACCACCAAGGGCTCCCACGCTTTCCACGAAGTCGCCTACCAGCGTGGCGACGCCTTCCTGTTCGGCCCGGAAAGCCGCGGCCTGCCGGAAGAGGTGCGCAACGCGCTGCCGCCGGAGCAGCGCCTGCGCCTGCCGATGCGCCCGGATAGCCGCAGCCTGAACCTGTCCAATACTGTCGCCGTGACTGTCTATGAAGCCTGGCGTCAGCTCGGCTTCGCCATGGATTGAGCAGCGATTGATCGATCCGGTGCAGGGCCCGTGGGGCCTGCGCCGCAGCCATTCATCCCAAGGTTGTCCACAGGTGGGCGCACAGCGGTTGTGGGCAACGTGGGAAATCCTGCACAGAATTCAGTCGGGGCTGTGAGGGGCGCGGGGCCTGGGCTGCGGGGGGATCGATCCCCGGGCTGTGCACAGGGTTATCCACAGGTTCTGGGGGTATTTCGGGGGTGTTGTAGGAGCGAGCTTGCTCGCGAACCGTGTTACTCCTTGGCGACGGTGTGTCGGCTCAACTCCGCCCCTCTCCCTAGCCCTCTCCCTGAAGGGAGAGGGGACTGTTCGGTGTGCTCGGGTGTTTCGGCGTTAGCCGGCTTGTACCGAGCACCCGGCTGACACCAAATCCCCTCTCGGCACGGACAAGCCCCCTCTCCCTTCAGGGAGAGGGTTGGGGAGAGGGAGCCGAGTCAAACCGAAATACCAAGGCCGCCTGGAAACTCGGTTCGCGAGCAAGCTCGCTCCTACAAGGTGCAAGAACACTCCCCCACGAAAAAGGGACCCGCAGGCCCCTTCGATCGCTCCAAGGGCGCTTCAGTCGTCGCCTTCGTCGTCCGGGCCGTCCACTTTCATGCCCAGTTCCTTGATCTTGCGCGTCAAGGTATTGCGTCCCCAGCCCAGCAGCACGGCGGCGTCGCGGCGGCGGCCGGCAGTGTGCTTGAGGGCCGTCTCGATCATGATCCGCTCGAAGGCCGGCACGGCGCTGTCCAGCAGGCTCGACTGGCCGCGGCCCAGGGCCTGGTCGGCCCAGTGGCGCAGGGCCTGTTCCCAGTTGGCCGCCGGCAGGCTGTCCTGGGGCTGGGTCAGCAGCTCCGGCGGCAGGTCGTCGATGTGCACCTCGCGGCCGGAGGCCATCACCGTGATCCAGCGGCAGGTGTTCTCCAACTGGCGCACGTTGCCCGGCCAACCGAGGTTCTTCAGGTAGTCCTCGGTCTCGGGCTTGAGCAGCTTGGGCTCCACCGCCAGCTCCTGGGCGGCGCGGGCGAGGAAGTGCCGGGCCAGCGCCGGGATGTCCTCGCGGCGGTCGGCCAGGCGCGGGATGTGGATGCGGATGACGTTCAGGCGGTGGAACAGGTCCTCGCGGAACTTGCCCTCGCGCACCAGGTTTTCCAGGTTCTGGTGCGTTGCGGCGATGATGCGCACGTCGACCTTCACCGGGGTGTGGCCGCCGACGCGGTAGAACTCGCCGTCGGCCAGCACGCGCAGCAGGCGCGTCTGGGTGTCGGCCGGCATGTCGCCGATCTCGTCGAGGAACAGGGTGCCGCCGTCGGCCTGCTCGAAGCGCCCGCGGCGCTGCGCGGCGGCGCCGGTGAAGGCGCCCTTCTCGTGGCCGAACAGCTCGGACTCCATCAGGTCCTTGGGGATCGCCGCCATGTTCAGCGCGATGAACGGCTCGGCCGCGCGCGGGCTGTGGCGGTGCAGGGCGTGGGCGACCAGTTCCTTGCCGGTGCCCGACTCGCCGTTGATCAGCACGGTGATGTTGGAGTGGCTGAGGCGGCCGATGGCGCGGAACACCTCCTGCATTGCCGGCGCCTCGCCGATGATCTCCGGGGTGCGCGCCTGGTTGGCCGGCGCCTCCAGGCCCTGCTGTTCCTGGGCGTGCTGGTTGGCGCGCTTGACCAGGGACACGGCCTCGTCGACGTCGAACGGCTTGGGCAGGTACTCGAAGGCGCCGCCCTGGTAGGAGGCCACCGCGCTGTCCAGGTCGGAATGGGCGGTCATGATGATCACCGGCAGGCGCGGGTGCAGCTCGCGGATCTGCGCCAGCAGGTCGAGGCCGCTGGAGCCGGGCATGCGGATGTCCGAGATGATCACGTCCGGCTGCTGCCGGCCGAGGCGGTGGATGACGCTATCGGCGTTCTCGAAGCTGACGGTGGTCATGCCTTCCTGTTGCAGGGCTTTTTCCAGTACCCAGCGGATGGAGCGGTCGTCGTCGACGATCCAGACGGTCTCTGAACGGCTCATGGGTGGTGCACTCCTTGTTCCAGGGGCAGGAACAGACTGAATACGGTGTGGCCGGGGTGGCTCTCGCATTCGACCAGCCCCTGGTGCTGGCTGATGATGTTCTGGGTGATGGCCAGGCCCAGCCCGGTGCCGTCCGGGCGGCCGCTGACCATGGGGTAGAAGATGGTGTCCTGCAGCTCGGCCGGGATGCCCGGGCCGTTGTCGATGATCTCCACCTTGCACACCAGGCGGTGGCGCGTGTGGCCGATGGTGAACTGGCGCAGGGTGCGGGTGCGCAGGGTGATGCGGCCCAGGCGCAGTTCGTTGTGCGCGGCGATGGCCTGCATGGCGTTGCGCACGATGTTGAGCACCGCCTGGATCATCTGCTCGCGGTCGAGCAGCAGGTCGGGAATGCTCGGGTCGTAGTCGCGGATCAGCGGGATGCTGCCCTGGGTCTCGGCGCCCACCAGGCTGCAGACGTGCTCCAGCACTTCGTGGATGTTGGTCACCCGCAATTGCGGCAGCTTGTTCGAGCCGAGCATGCGGTCCACCAGGTTCCGCAGGCGGTCGGCCTCTTCGATGATGACGTTGGTGTAGTCCTTGAGCGACTCGTCCGGCAACTCGCGGGACAGCAGCTGGGCCGCGCCGCGGATGCCGCCCAGGGGGTTCTTGATCTCGTGGGCCAGGCCGCGCACCAGCAGCTTGGTGGTCTCCTGCTTGGACAGCTGGGCCTCTTCCTTGGTGATGCGCATCAGCCGGTCGCGCGGGTGCACTTCCAGCAGCAGCAGGGTCTCGCGGCGGTTGAGGATGGGCGTCACCGCGTAGTCGACGGTGATGCTCTGGCCGGTGAGCGAGGTCAGGGTGGCTTCGCGCTTGGTGAACGGGTGCGCTTCCTCCACCGCCTGGCGCAGCGACTGCAGGGCCTCCTGGGATTCGGTGAACAGCTCGCTGATGAACTGCCCGTGGCTACGTTGGCCGCTGACCGCCAGGAGCATCTCGGCGGCCGGGTTCATGTACTCCAGGCGCAGTTCGGCGTTGAGCAGGATCACCGCCGTGGTGAGGTTGTCGAGCAACAGTCTGAGCTGGGTTTCTGTAGGCATGGCGGACAGGCGTTCCAAGGTTGGGCAGGAAAATGCAAAAAGCAAACCAAGCCCCGAAAAGACGCGCCAGGCCGCGATCTGCGCCGACTCGTGGCATTTCCTCAAGGAAAACGGGCCGTCAGCGTGACCCGAAATGGGGAGAGTATAGAAAGTGGTGCAGGCAAGCGCACCAAAGTGGTGCGCATCTTCGGGGAAGGCTTCTTAAGAGGGCGCGCGAAAATTCGCTGGGTTCAGGGGCGCGATGCCAGGGCGGGCCGCTCGCCGGCGTCGCTTTCGGCGACCGATACGCGCTTCATGTGGAACGGCTGGTTGGGCGTCTGTTCCAGGGTCTGGCCGCGCTGGTCGAGGATCTCCACCGACAGCTGGTGGGTGCCGCGATCGAGGTTGTGCAGGGGGAACACCGGGCTGCGGCTGGGCTCGCCCACCGGAACGCCGTCGAGGAACAGCCGGAAGCTGTGCCCGGGCAGCAGGTTGGGGTCGCTGGAGACGGTGACGATCAGCTCGCCGTTGTTGGCGCGGACGGTGGCGTCGGGCTCGGGCACCAGGATGCGCAGCACCTGGTATTGCGGCGGCTGCGGCGGCAGGGCCGAGGCGGCGGGCGCGTACAGCGGCGGGGGCATGTTCGGCATGCCGTTGGGCGGCGCCAGGTTCAGGCGCTGGGCGTTGCTGCGCCTGGGCTGGTCGGTGAAGACGCGGTTGCCGTCCTTGTCGATGTAGGTATAGACCTCGGCGCTGGCCTGGAACGCCGCCAGCAGGAGCAGGCCGAGCAGCAGGGCGCGTTTCATCAGTTGCCGCTCCTCGGCATGGGCCGGACGCGCGCGGGGCTGTTGGTGCTGATGCGCTGCAGGGTGAAGTTCACCGGCGCGCTGGACTGCAGCACACGGTCGCCCTGCACCACGTCCACAGAGAGGCTGTGGTCGCCGCGTTCGAGGTTGTTCAGGCTCAAGCGCGTGGAGCTGCTGGGCGCGCCGTAGGGCTGGCCGTCCAGGCGCAGTTGCAGGCGGTCGCCCATGGCCAGTTGCGGCTGGATGGCCACCTCGATGTCGAAGTTGCCGTCGTTGGCGCGCAGGGCCTCCTCGTCGGGCAGCCCGGTGATGGCCAGGATGGCGTAGCGGGCCTGGCGCTGCTCGCCATCGCCGCTGCCCATGGGCGCGCCGGGCTGCTGGGCGCCCACGGTGTTGGTCGGCGGCAGTTCCACCGGCTTGGCGTCCACGCCGCTGGGCGGCTGGTTGGTGAATACCGTCTTGCCGTTGGCGTCGGTGTACTTGTAGATCTGCGCGCTGGCCGGCACGGCCAGGGCGAGCAGCAGGCAGAGGACTGGCACGCGCATGCGTGATCTCCCGGAAGACAATGGGCTAAGCCTTGCATCGGCGCCGACGGGTGGCAAGTGAAACGCCATCACGCCGCCGGGTTTGCGCGGGAGTTAACAGTGCGCAGCCGACGGAGTGCTGCTGCTTTTGTCGAACTTATTTGATATCTAGCGTGGTTTCGTTGTTGATTTCTGCGTTTTCTGACAAATGTCAAGGGTACTTCCCGGGGCATGGCTTGAGATAGGCGCACTGAATCGTACGCGCGCCCCTTCGCCGGGGCGCCCGGAGTGAACGCCATGTCCATCCCTTCGTCCCGCCGCCTGCGGGCCGGCCCCTTCAGCGGGAGGCGCCGAGCATGACCCTCCTGCTGCCGCTGTTCATCGCCCTGTTGCTGGTGGCCTTGCCGCGCCTGTTGCCGCTGCCCGTCGTCAGCACCGCCAGCGTGCCGGCCGGCGCCGCCGCGGCCACCTGGCACGCCTGCGAACTGCCCGAGCCGCCGTCGTTGCCGAAACCGCAGGCCAGCACGGCGCCGAACAACCTGCTCTACCTGCCGCTGGGCCTGCACCCGGCCGATCGCTGCCTGCACGGGCCGCTGGTGGTGGAGGGGCTGGTGCGCATCCGCCCGCCGCTGCAGTTCTGGCGCATCTGCGCGGGCGAAATCCGCTTCGGCGACTGTTCGCGCACGCCGACCGGAATCGTCGCTGCCGGCAGCGGCCGGCGCCAGGTCGAGGAGGGCGAGTACCGCGTGGCCGCCGGTGGCTGCCTGGAGGGCGACCTGCTGGTGCACGGCGACCTGTATCTCGGCCGCTATTCCCGCGTGCTCGGCTCGGTGCGGGTCGAGGGTGGCGTGTGGATGGACGAAGGCGCGGAAGTGGCCGGCGCCATCCTGGCCCGGGGTTCGGTGCGCGTCGGCCGCCGCTCGCGCGTCGCCGGGCCGCTGAGCGCCGGGCGCAGCGTCAGCCTGGGGCGCGATTGCGTGGTCGGCGCGCAGGGCTCGCCGACCAGCATCAACGCCGAGCGGGTGCGGATCAACGAGGGCTGCAAGGTCTATGGCCAGGTGACGGCCGAGAAGGGCGCCCAGGTCAATGCCCGGGCCGGCGCCGAGGCGCCGCGCGAGCCGGTCTGAACCGCGCCGGCGGCCTCAGATGCCGCCGTCGGCGGGCTCGGCGTGGTCCTGCGGGCCTTCCTCGCGCGGCTTGCGCATGCGTGAGAGCTGCACGTTCAGGCGCGGCATGGCCAGTTCCAGCCCGGCTTTGTCCAGCTTCTGGCGCAGGCGCAGGTTGAAGGCGCGCTGCACTTCCCACTGGCGGATCGGCGCGGTCTTGAAGCGGAAGCGCAGGATCGCCTGGCCGTTGTCGAAGCTCTCGACGCCCTGCATTTCCAGCGGCGACCAGATCGCCCGGTTGATCGTGCGGTCGTTGCGCAGCTCGCCGGCCACGTCTTTCACCAGCGCCAGGGCGTCGTCGATCGGCATGCTCGCCGGCACCGGCCAGCGGAACATGGCGTAGCCGAACTGCCGCGAGTAGTTCTTGATGCTCTTGATCTCGCTGAACGGGATGGTGTGCACCACGCCGTCCAGGTCGCGCAGGCGCACGGTGCGGATGGTCAGGCCCTCGACCGTGCCGAGGTGGCCGCCGACGTCGACGTAGTCGTCGATCGACAGCGAGTCCTCGATGATGATGAACAGCCCGGTGATCAGGTCGGCCACCAGCGACTGCGCGCCGAAGCCGATGGCCAGGCCGATGACGCCGGCGCCGGCCAGCAGCGGCGTGACGTTCATGCCCATGTTGGCCAGCGCGACTATCAGCGCGATCACCGCGATGGTGATGAACAGCACGTTGCGGATCAGCGGCAGCATGGTCAGCGCGCGGGTGTTGGCGCGGTTCTTCCCGCCCAGGCCGAGGCTGTGCTGCACCGCGGTGTCGGTGAGGATCCAGATCAGCCAGGCCACCAGCAGGGTGCTGCCGAAGCTGATCAGCTTGAGGCTGATCTGCGAGCCGTCGCCCTCGGCGAAGCCGATCAGCGACATGCCCCAGACGCGCAGGCCCACTTCCAGGAACACCAGCAGCGTGGCCAGGTGCAGCAGGGTGTAGCCGAAGTTCTGCAGCTGCTCGATGTAGGGCGCGCTGCGCCGGCTGCTGCGTTGCGCCGAGCGAAGGTGGGCGCGGCGGATCAGGCCGTTGACGGTCATCGCCACCACCGCGATCAGCGCGCACAGCAGGGCCCGGCGTAGGGCGTAGCTGCTGTCGCCGGCGGTGACCACGGTGGCGAACAGCGAGATGCCCACCAGCAGCAGGACCGGCACGTACCACAGCGAGCCGACCAGCTCCACCAGCTCGTGCAGGCTGCGGCGCTTGAGGCGGCGCTCCAGCGGCTGGTTGCGGATCAGGTGGGCGATGGGCCGGCGGAACTGCAGGACGAACAGGGCGGTGAACAGCGCGGCGCAGATGTTCGCCAGCGAACCCACGGTCAGCGCGGTGTTCTGCCCGAGGCTGTCGGTCACCCGCGGGTCGTGCATCACCTCGCCCAGGGCGGCCAGGCTGCCGATCAGCCACAGCGGGCGGAAGGCGCGGCGCCGCAGGATGTCCAGGGCGCGCGTGCGGTGCGGGCCGCCGAGCAGCGACAGGGAGATCACGCAGAGCGCGGAGAACAGCGTGCCGCACACCAGCACGTAGGCGATCACCATGGCCACCAGCTTGCCCAGGGAGCTGGGCAGCACCACGGAGAGGTACACGGTGATCAGGAAGGCCACCAGCCAGGGCCCCAGCTTGCGCAGGGCGAACAGCAGCAGGTCGCGGGTCTTGGGGTGCTGCGGCAGTTCGTCGGCCAGGCCGAAGCGCTCGCGCATGCGCCGCGCCAGCCAGCGCAGGCCCAGGGCCAGGCAGGCCCAGAGGAGGAGCACCAGGGAGAAGTCGAGGATCATCCCCGGCCATTCCTGCCAGGACGGCGTGCGCTCCTGCAGCTCCACGCCGGCCTGCTGGAACAGGCCGCTCCAGCGCAGTGTCGGGCTGTTGGCGCCTTCGAAGCGCTTCTCCAGGCTGCCCAGGGTGTCGCCGAGCAGGCCGAGCACGCCGCTCTGGTCCTCCGCGCCCTTCTTGGTGGCGTCGCGCAGCTGCTTGAGCTTCTTCAGCAGGTCGCTGCGCTGCTGGTCGTTCTCCAGGGTCTTGATCACCTGGTCCAGCGACTGCTGCAACTGCGCCTCGCTGACCTTGGCATCGCCGCCGGTCACGCCGGGGATGCTCGGCAGCGCGGCGGATGCCGGCCCGGCGAGGAGCAGGCCCAGGCTGAGGCAGCACAGCAGCAGGAAGCGGCGAAGAAGATCGGTCACGAACGGGCACTCCGGAGCAGGCGAAACTCGGCACATCATACAGATGCGGGGGGCTGAGCCGAATTGGAGGGGAGATGCTCGTTTTGTAGGAGCGACTGCCTTGCGCCGAGGCACTCTTCGTAGGATGGGTTGAGCTTGCGATACCCATGCTGCCGTGGTGATGGGTATCGCTTCGCTCAACGCCATCCTACGGGTCTTGTGCTTGCCGGAGGGCGTAGGAGCGGACCTTGTCCGCGATAGCCGGACGTATCGGCGCGTTTCGCGGATGAGATCCGCTCCTGCGCTGCCCCAGCCGCGTCGTGTCCCTGTAGGAGCGCACCCTGCGCGCGAATCGCGGGCAGGGTGCGCACAGTCCCCGCCGACAGAACTCCTTCGCGAGCAAGAACTAGGCGTCCCCCTCGCTCCTACGAAAAGCGACAGTCCGGAACGCCAACAATAAAAAAAGCCTCCCGAAGGAGGCCTTAATGTTGCCGCTACTTATAGGTATTCGTGGATCAGACGCTGTAGTACAGGTCGTATTCCAGCGGGTGCACGAAGGTGCGCACCTTGATTTCTTCCTCGGACTTCAGCTCGATGTAGGCATCGATGAACTCGTCGGTGAACACGCCGCCCTTGGTCAGGAACGCGCGGCCCTTGTCGAGTTCTTCCAGCGCCTCTTTCAGGCTGCCGCAAACCTGCGGGATTTCCTTCGCCTCTTCCGGCGGCAGGTCGTACAGGTTCTTGTCGGCGGCATCGCCGGGGTGGATCTTGTTCTGGATGCCGTCCAGGCCGGCCATCAGCAGCGCGGCGAAGCACAGGTAGGGGTTGGCCGCCGGGTCCGGGAAGCGCGCTTCGATGCGGCGGGCTTTCGGGCTGGTGACGTAGGGGATACGGATCGAGGCGGAACGGTTGCGGGCCGAGTAGGCCAGCATGACCGGGGCTTCGAAGCCCGGGACCAGACGCTTGTAGGAGTTGGTCGACGGGTTGGTGAAGCCGTTCAGGGCCTTGCCGTGCTTGATGATGCCGCCGATGAAGTACAGGGCGGTGTCGGACAGGCCGGCATAGCCTTCGCCAGCGAAGGTGTTCTTGCCATCCTTGGAGATGGACATGTGCACGTGCATGCCCGAGCCGTTGTCGCCGTACAGCGGCTTCGGCATGAAGGTCACGGTCTTGCCGTAGGCGTCGGCGACGTTGTGCACGCAGTACTTCAGGGTCTGGACTTCGTCGGCCTTGGCCACCAGGGTGTTGAACTTCACACCGATTTCGTTCTGGCCGGCGGTGGCGACTTCGTGGTGGTGAACTTCGACCACCAGGCCCATTTCTTCCAGGGCGTTGCACATGGCGGTACGGATTTCGTGGTCGTGGTCGACCGGCGGTACCGGGAAGTAGCCGCCCTTCACGCCCGGACGGTGGCCCTTGTTGCCCGACTCGATGTCGGCGTCGGTGTTCCAGGAAGCCTGCTCGGAGAAGATCTTGAACATCGAGCCGGAGATGTCGGACTTGAACTTCACTTCGTCGAAGATGAAGAACTCCGGCTCCGGGCCGACGAAGACGGTGTCGCCGATGCCGGTGGACTTCAGGTATTCCTCGGCGCGCTTGGCGATGTTGCGCGGGTCGCGCTCGTAGCCTTGCATGGTGCTCGGCTCGATGATGTCGCACACCAGGATCAGGGTCGGCTCTTCGGTGAACGGGTCCAGCACGGCGGTGCTGTCGTCCGGCAGCAGGATCATGTCGGAGGCTTCGATGCCTTTCCAGCCGGCGATGGAGGAGCCGTCGAACATCTTGCCGGCTTCGAAGAAGTCATCGTCCAGCGCGTCGCGGGCCGGCATGGTGACGTGCTGCTGCTTGCCTTTGGTATCGGTGAAGCGCAGGTCTACCCACTTCACGTCATGGTCTTTGATCAGTTGGTGCGACTTGTACGACATGCTGTCCTCCAGGAGGGATTAGAGCTGGGAGCTTTCTGTGCCCCAGTATCGGGTGATGCCGGCCGGAATACTCCGCCAGGGCAACCTGCCTCACAAGAGAGCAAGTAGCGTGCCAGTGCCCGATTTTGGACAGGGCCCCGCGCTACAGGGCTTTGCGCACGGTAGCTGGCGCGGATGACGGAATTGTTGCACCGATTTGGTGCTGCACAATGATGCATGCGTCCATTTTGGTGCACCAAAAAGAATCTGCGCTCGACTGCTCAAGTCTTGAGCAATTTCAGGTATAATTCCGCCCCTTTTTTTCGTCCCTTCGGGCTCGTGCCTTTTCTCGCATGAAACTCATCGTCAAGGTCTTCCAGGAAATCACCATCAAGAGCCGGCCGGTGCGCAAGCGCTTCATCCGCCAGCTCGCGAAGAACATCCGCACCGTGCTGCGCGACCTGGACCCGGCGCTGCTGGTCGAGGGCGAGTGGGACAATCTTGAAGTGGAAACCCGGGTGACCGACGCCAAGGCCCTGCGCGAGATGATCGAGCGCCTGACCTGCGTGCCGGGCATCGGCCACTTCCTGGAAGTGCACGAATACCCGCTGGGCGATTTCGACGACATCCTCGAGAAGTGCAAGCAGCACTTCGGCCACCTGCTGCCGGGCAAGGTCTTCTCCATGCGCTGCAAGCGCGCCGGCAAGCACGCCTTCACCTCCATGGACGTGGAACGCTACGTCGGCGGCGGCCTGCGCCAGCACTGCGGCGCGGCCGGGGTATCGCTGAAGAACCCGGAAGTGCAGGTGCGCGTGGAAATCCGCCACGACCGCCTGTACGTCATCCATGCCCAGCACGAGGGCCTGGGCGGTTACCCGCTGGGCGCCCTGGAGCAGGTGCTGGTGCTGATGTCCGGCGGCTTCGACTCCACCGTGGCGGCCTACCAGATGATGCGCCGCGGGCTGATCAGCCACTTCGTGTTCTTCAACCTCGGCGGCCGCGCCCACGAGCTGGGCGTGATGGAAGTGGCCCACTACCTGTGGGAGAAGTTCGGCCGCTCGCAGCGCGTGCTGTTCGTCAGCGTGCCCTTCGAGGAAGTGGTCGGCGAGATTCTCACCAAGGTCGACGACAGCTACATGGGCGTGACCTTGAAGCGCATGATGCTGCGCGCCGCCAGCCGCGTGGCCGAGCGCCTGGAGCTGAACGCGCTGGTCACCGGCGAGTCGATCTCCCAGGTGTCCAGCCAGACGCTGCCGAACCTCTCGGTGATCGACCGGGTGACCGACACCCTGGTGCTGCGCCCGCTGATCGTCAGCCACAAGCAGGACATCATCGACACCGCGACGAAGATCGGCACCGCCGAGTTCGCCAAGCACATGCCCGAGTACTGCGGCGTGATCTCGGTGAACCCGACCACCCAGGCCAAGCCCTACCGCGTCGAGCACGAAGAGACCAAGTTCGACATGGCCGTGCTCGACCGCGCCCTGGAGCGCGCCACCCAGATGACCGTCGACCGCGTCATCGACGAGCTGGGCAAGGACCTGCCGGTGGAAATGGTCGACGAGGTGCTGCCCGGGCAGATCGTGGTCGACATCCGCCACCCCGACGCCCTGGAAGATGAACCCCTGGCGCTGGAAGGCATCGAAGTGCTGGCCATGCCGTTCTACGCGATCAACAGCAAGTTCAAGGAACTGGACCCCAACCGCCAGTACCTCCTGTACTGCGACAAGGGCGTGATGAGCCGCCTGCACGCCCACCACCTGGTCAACGAAGGGCACACCAATGTGCGGGTCTACAGGCCCGTTGGGCAGCTGCAAGCTGTAAGCGGCAAGCTGCAAGAGAAGAGCGGTCCCGCATGATCCTGTGCCGCATCAGTCGAAACGCAACCTGGCGCAGGCATCCTCCGGACGTCCGTACCTGAACGATATTTCCACCTGCTTGCCGCTTGTGGCTTGCAGCTTGAAGCTACTTTTTACCGAGACAGACACCGTGATCGAAAATCTCCGCAACATCGCCATCATCGCCCACGTCGACCATGGCAAGACCACCCTGGTGGACAAGCTGCTGAAGCTGTCCGGCACCCTCGACCGCAAAGAAGCGGAATCCGAGCGCGTGATGGACTCCAACGACCAGGAAAAGGAACGCGGCATCACCATCCTGGCGAAGAACACCGCGATCAAGTGGAACGGCTACAACATCAACATCGTCGACACCCCCGGCCACGCCGACTTCGGTGGCGAGGTGGAGCGCGTGATGAGCATGGTCGACTCCGTGCTGCTGGTGGTCGACGCCCAGGACGGCCCCATGCCGCAGACCCGCTTCGTGACCCAGAAGGCCTTCAAGGCCGGCCTGCGCCCGATCGTCGTGGTCAACAAGATCGACCGCCCCGGCGCGCGTCCGGACTGGGTCATCGACCAGATCTTCGACCTGTTCGACAACCTCGGCGCCACCGATGAGCAGCTCGACTTCCCGATCGTCTACGCCAGCGCCCTGAACGGCATCGCCGGCATGGACCACGAGAAGATGGACGACAACATGGACGCCCTGTTCCAGGCGATCATCGACCATGTCCCGGCCCCGGTGGTCGACGTCGACGGCCCGTTCCAGATGCAGATCTCGCAGCTGGACTACAACAGCTTCCTCGGCGTGATCGGCATTGGCCGCATCACCCGCGGCAAGGTCAAGTCCAACACCCCGGTGGTGGCGGTCAGCGACGACGGCAGCAAGCGCAACGGCCGCATCCTGAAGATCATGGGCCACTCCGGCCTGCAGCGCGTCGAAGTGCCGGAAGCCGAAGCCGGCGACATCGTCTGCGTCTCGGGCATGGAAGAACTGTTCATCTCCGACACCCTGTGCGACCCGCAGAACGTCGAGGCCCTGCCGCCGCTGACCGTCGACCAGCCGACCGTGAGCATGACCTTCCAGGTCAACGACTCGCCGTTCGCCGGCAAGGAAGGCAAGTTCGTCACCAGCCGCAACATCAAGGAGCGCCTGGAGAAGGAACTGCTGCACAACGTGGCCCTGCGCGTCGAGCAAGGCGACAGCCCGGAGAAATTCAAGGTTTCCGGCCGTGGCGAGCTGCACCTGTCCGTTCTGATCGAAACCATGCGCCGCGAAGGCTTCGAGATGGCCGTGGGCCGTCCGGAAGTGGTGATCATCGAGAACGAGGCCGGCGAGAAGCAGGAGCCCTACGAGAACGTCACCATCGACATCGAAGAGCAGCACCAGGGCTCGGTGATGGAACAGATGGGCCTGCGCAAGGGCGATCTGAGCAACATGATCCCCGACGGCAAGGGCCGCGTGCGCCTGGAATACACCATCCCGGCGCGCGGCCTGATCGGCTTCCGCAACAACTTCCTGACCCTGACCTCGGGCACCGGCATCCTGACCTCGACCTTCAGCCACTACGGCCCGATCAAGGCCGGCGAAGTCAGCAACCGCCAGAACGGCGTACTGGTCTCCATGGCCACCGGCACCGCGCTGACCTACTCGCTGGAAACCCTGCAAAGCCGCGGCAAGCTGTTCCTCGGCCCGGGCGACGAGATCTACGAAGGCCAGCTGGCCGGCATCAACAGCCGCGACAACGACCTGGTGATCAACCCCACCAAGGGCAAGAAGCTCGACAACATGCGCGCGTCCGGCAAGGACGAAGTCATCGCCCTGGTTCCGCCGATCCGCTTCACCCTGGAGCAGGCGCTGGAATTCATCGCCGACGACGAACTGGTGGAAGTGACGCCCAAGTCCATCCGCCTGCGCAAGAAACTGCTGAACGAGAACGACCGCAAGCGCTACGAACGCGCCAAGGTCTGATCCCGACCGCAGCATGAAGAAGGCCCCGCCGGAGCGATCCGGCGGGGCCTTTTTTCATTTTTCCGTGGCGCCTGCCCGGCTTGCGATGCGCATCCTGAAATGCTCGTCCGGCTCGCTCACGCAGCGCCGGCAAGCCTTGCACTGAAACATCCGCTTGCCCTGGTGCCTGCCGTCGACGAAGCCCAAGCGGAAAAAGTGCTCGCGGTTGCCACAGCGTGGGCATTCCAGGGCAGGCAGTTCGGGCCGCATGCCCAGCTTGATCTTCGCCTCCCACTCGCCGCTGGGGTCGAGCCTCAGCAGCCACTGGCGGAACACCCTGACCCAGCGGGACAGCATCCTGTGCGACACCCCCAGCCGTTCGCTGGCATTGGCGATCGAGCGTTGTTGCGACAGCAGGGGTAGGAACGCCTCCAGCTTGTCGCAGCGCAGGAAGCTCTGCAGCGCCGTACCGGTACGCCGGTTGAAGCCCTTGCCGCAGTGCCGGCAATTGAAATAGGGAATGCCGTTCGGCGGCCTGCCCCGGTAGCGCAACACCACCTGGTGGCTGCCGCAGTGATGGCAGGGCGGCGGTGTTGGGTCCTTGGACAGGACTTCGTCGATGTGCCGTTGCAGGAAGGCGGTCAGTGCGGGGTCTTCGTGCCGGGGGATGTCCTGGCCACGGTCGAGGATGGGCAGGGCGTGGTCGAGTTGGCGGCGGGGCATGGGGCGGGCTTTGCGTGACATCGGAGCGCTATTTGAGCTGCGGCGCCGGCGCCTTGTGAATGTGCTCCGTGGGTGACTGGGCATAGTTCGGAAAAGGCCTACGCAAGGAGGCTGGAACTCCTCAAGGCCTCACTCCGAGTAGGGGAATAGAGTCCGCCGGGTCAACGATTACCCCGCGCGAGCCCCCGATATGGACATCCGTCGCCCCTTCTATCAGGCCATCGCCAGCGCCCTGGCCGGCCTGCTATTCCTCAACCCCATAGTCGCGACCGCCGCGCAACTGGCGGTGGATGCGGCCGCCGGCGGCAACACGCAGATCGGCGCGGCGGGCAACGGCGTGCCCATCGTCAACATCGCCACGCCCAATGGCAGCGGCCTCTCGCACAATAAATTCAGCGACTACAACGTTGGCCAACAGGGCCTGATCCTCAACAACGCCACCGGCAAGACCGCCAGCACCCAGCTGGGCGGGATCGTCATCGGCAACCCCAACCTCAAGGGCCAGGCGGCGCAGAAGATCCTCAACGAAGTCACCGGGGCCAATCCCTCGCAACTCAAGGGCTACACCGAAGTGGCCGGGCAGGGCGCCCACGTCATCGTCGCGAACCCCCACGGCATCACCTGCAACGGCTGCGGCTTCATCAACACCCCGCGCGCCACCCTCACCACCGGCAAGCCGATCCTGGCCGGCGAGCGCCTGCAGGGCTACGACGTCGACGGCGGCGAAATCGCCATCGAAGGCGCCGGGCTCAACGCCAGCAACCTCGACCAGTTCGAACTGATCACCCGCAGCGCCAAGCTCAACGCCGACCTGTACGCCAAGCAGCTCACCGTGGTGGCCGGGCGCAACACGGTGGACGCGCAAACCCTGACTGCGACTGCCAAGCCCGACGACGGCAGCGCCAAGACGCAACTGGCTATCGACAGCTCGGCCCTGGGCGGCATGTACGCCAACACCATCCGCCTGGTGGGCACTGAACAAGGCGTGGGCGTGAAACTGGCCGGCAACATGGCGGCCAGCGCGGGCGACATCCGCATCGATGCCAACGGCAGGCTGGAATTGGCCCAGGTGGCGGCCAGCGGGGACCTGGCGCTGAAAGGGCAGGACGTGGCCCTGAACGGCCCGACCTATGCCGGGGGCAGCGCCAGCGTGCAGGCCGGTGGTGCGCTGAGCAATGCGCAGAGCCTGGCGGCGGGCTCGGCCATCGAACTGACGGCGAACCAGCTCAGCAACAGCGGCGTGATCGAGGCCGGCGTCAATACCGACAACAGCCGCAATACCCGCGGTGACGTGGCGATTGATGCGCAGAACCTGCGCAACAGCGGCAGCCTGATCGCCACGCGCCAGTTACAGGCCCGCGCCGCCGTGCTCGACAACCGCAACGGCCAGATCGGCGGCCAGCATATCCACATCAGCGGCGGCGCCCTGGACAACCGCCTCGGCCTGTTCGCCGCCGAACAGAGCCTGCGCCTGGACCTGGCCAGCCTGGACAACAGCGGCCAGGGCACCCTCACCAGCCGCGGCACCCTGCACGCCAACCTCGCCGGCAAGCTGGACAACAGCGCCGACGGCCTCATCCACAGCGCCGGCAACCTCACGCTGGCGGCGCAGCACATCGACAGTAGCCGGGGCGAAATCTCCACCCAGGCCGATGCCGACATCCGCACCCGGCAACTGAGCCTGCGCGGCGGGCGCCTGCTGGGCACCGGCGCGCTCGGCCTCGACCTGCAGGGCGGCGACCTGGACAACAGCCAGGGCGGGCTGCTCAGCGCCGGCACCCTGCGCTTCAAGCAACTGGGCGCGGTGGATAACCGCGGCGGCGAAATCTCCAGCCAGCAGAGCTTCGCCCTCGGCGCCCGGCTGCTGGACAATCGCGACAGCGGCCGCATCATCAGCGCCGGCCGGCTCGACCTGCAGGCCGACCGGCTGCTCAACGCCGGCCTGGGCCTGCTGTCCGGCTGGCAGGGGCTGAGCGTCGGCGGCGGCAGCCTGGACAACAGCCAGGGCGGCACCCTCTCCAGCAAGGCCGGCGCGCTCGCCGTCAGCCTCGCCGGCGCACTGAACAACGCCAGCCAGGGCGCCCTGGTCAGCCAGGGGGACCAGCGGATCAGCGCGGCCAGCCTGGACAACCGCGGCGGCATCGTCTCCGCCGAGGGCAACGTCGAACTCGCCATCGCCGACACCCTCGACAACCGCGACGCCGGCCTGATCGACGCCCTGCGCCGGCTCAACTTCAGCCACGCCGCCACCCGGCTGCTCAATCAGGCTGGGCAGATCAGCGCCGGCAGCCTGCTGCTCAAGGGCCGCAGCCTGGACAACAGCGGCGGCCAACTGCTCAGCCAGGGGGCCCTGGAGGCGACGCTGAGCGGCGCGCTCATCAACGCCAACAACGCCCGCCTGAGCAGCGGCGCCGGCCTGCTGCTCAAGGCCGCCAGCCTGGACAACCGTGGCGGCCAGCTGTCCAGCCAGTCCACCCTCGAGCTGATCCTCGGCCAGGGCGACCTGGACAACCGCGACCGCGGCACCCTGGCCAGCCAGGGCGCGTTGCGCATCGAGGCGCTCGGCGGCCGCCTGCTCAACGGTAACGACGGCCTCGTCCACAGCGGCGACAGCCTCAGCCTGCGCGCCGCCGGCCTCGACAACCAGCAGGGGCAGCTTTCCAGCCAGGGCGACGCCAGCCTCGCCCTGAGCGGTACGCTGAGTAATGCCCGGGGCCGCATCCAGAGCGACGGCGGCACGCTCGACCTGGGCGCCGCGAGCATCGACAACAGCGGCGGCATCCTCAATGCCGCCCAGGGCCTGCTCCGGATCGTCACCGGCTACTTCGGCAACGACGCCGGCGTGGCCCAGGGCGTGGACCTGGACGCTAGGGCCAGCGGCGGCATCGGCAACCGCCAGGGGCATCTCGCCGCCACCGCCGGCCAGGCCAAGGTCGACAGCGGCAGCGCAGCCCTGGAC
This sequence comes from Pseudomonas sp. NBRC 100443, assembly GCF_030268185.1. NCBI lineage: Bacteria > Pseudomonadati > Pseudomonadota > Gammaproteobacteria > Pseudomonadales > Pseudomonadaceae > Pseudomonas > Pseudomonas sp. NBRC 100443. The sequence goes on along the minus strand of NZ_BSQE01000013.1, from coordinate 176,030 downwards.
AACCGCGACGGTGGTCTCTACGCGGGCAACCAGCTGACCCTCGCCGCCGGCGACTTCCTCAACGGCAACGGCAAGGTCGGCGCGAAAGGCATCGACTTCAGCCTGCAGGGCGCCCTGAACAACGACGGCGGCCTGATCGAAGCCGGCGACTGGCTGAGCCTCGACGCCGCCAGCCTGAGCAACGCCCAGGGCCGCCTGCGCGCCCTGGGCCAGAGCGGCAGCACGCGGATCGTCACCCGCGGCCTGCTGGACAATCGCCAGGGCACCCTGGAAACCGCCGCCGACACCCTGCAACTGAGCGGCGGCGCCCTGCACAACGCCGGCGGCACCGTGTTGCACGCCGGCAACGGCCAGTTCCTCGTCGACCTGGGGCAACTCGGCCAGGCCGGCGGCCACTTCATCACCCAGGCCGCGCTGGACATCGACGCGCCCGACTGGACCCTGAACAGCAGCCTGCAGGCCCGCCAGCTCACCCTCAACGTCGACCGCCTGCAGCTCGGCAGCGACGGCCAGCTGCTGGCCGTGCAGGGCCTTGGCGGCAGCGGCGGCCACTGGCGCAACGACGGGCTGATCGCCAGCGATGCCGGCCTGAGCCTGAACCTGAGCGGCACCTACGCTGGCGCCGGGCGCCTCACCAGCCTGGGCGACCTGAGCCTTGGGGCGAGGCGGATCGAACTCGGCGCCGCCGCCAGCATCGCCGGCGGCAGCGCGGCCAGCGTCACCGCCAACGGCCTGAGCAACCACGGCCGCATCAGCTCCGCCGGCGACCTCGGCGTGCGCGTCGCCAGCCTCGACAACTTCGGCAGCCTCGGCAGCGCCGCCGGGCTGCGCGTGGAGGCCGGCAACCTGCTCAACCAGGGCGGGCTGCTGTTCAGCGGCGGCGACATGGCGTTGCGGGTCGGCACCTTCAGCAACCGCGCCGGCGACCTCTACAGCCTCGGCAACCTGCACATCGCCGCCAACGACCAGAACGGCTGGGCGGCCAAGGTCGAGAACGTCTCCGGCAGCATCGAAAGCGCCGGCGCCCTGACCCTGCTGGCGCAGGACTTCGACAACCGCCGTGGCGACGACTTCCGCATCGGCCAGCGCATCGTCGCCGGCAACATCCGCATGTACGCCGACGACATGTGCGACGGCAAGGGCTGCGAATTCCGCTTCCAGTCCTGGGAGCGCTACGAGGACGTCATCACCCAGGACTCGCCCCAGGCGACGATCACCGCCGGCGGCGACTTCGTCTTCCGCGGCGGCGCCTTCGCCAACCTCTACAGCAGCATCGCCTCGGGCGGCGACATCGACATCCAGGCCGCCCGCTTCCGCAACCAGGGCGCGGCCGGCGGCGTGGAGCGGCACCTGGACGGGGCCTTCTACACCCGCACCGACGCCTACTACTGGACGTTCCGCAGCAACCAGGCGCTCTACAACCGCTACAACGACCCCAACTCGCCGGACTACGACCCCGGCGCCCTGAGCCGCCAGCAGGTGCTGGAGTCCGGCGGCTACCCGGAACACAACTTCCACAACCTCATGATCTCCGAGGTGCAGGTGTCCGGCGCCCCGGCGGCCAGCGCGGTGATCCAGGCCGCGGGCAACGTCAGCATCATCGCCAGCGAGCAATTCGACAACAGCGTGGTGCGCCGTGACGCCGGCGCCCAGAGCATCGACCCGCGCGACGTGAGCACGGCCACCGGCGCCGCCACCGGCCAGTTCGCCATCACCTCGCAGCTGCCGCCGGACCTGGCGCAGCAGCAGGTCAACCCACTGGAGCTTCCCGGCTTCAGCCTGCCCAGCGGCGGCAACGGCCTGTTCCGCCTTAGCGGCGAGGACGGCAGCGCCGGCGCCGGGAACGGGCCCGATCTCGCCGGCCTCGGCCAGGGGCTTTCCCGCGTCCAGGGCGTGCCGGGCAGCGCGGCGCCGGGCAACAGCCACAAGTACCTGATCGAGACCAATCCCGAGCTGACCAGCCTGAAGAGCTTCCTCAGCTCCGACTACCTGCTGGGCCTGCTCGGCTACGACCCGGACCAGGCGCAGAAGCGCCTGGGCGACGGCCTCTACGAACAGCGCCTGATCCAGCAGGCGGTGGTGGCCCGCACCGGCCAGCGCTTCATCGACGGCATGGCCAGCGACGAGGCGCTGTTCAAGTACCTGATGGACAACGCCATCGCCTACAAGGACAGCCTCAACCTGACGGTAGGTGTGGGCCTGACCGCCGAACAGGTGGCGGCGCTGACCCACGACATCGTCTGGCTGGAAGAGGCCGTGGTGAACGGCGAGAAGGTACTGGTGCCGGTGCTCTACCTGGCCCAGGCCGACAACCGCCTGGCGCCCAACGGCGCGCTGATCCAGGGCCAGAACCTGAGCCTGATCAGCGGTGCCGCACTGAACAACGCCGGCACCCTGCGCGCCAGCGGCGACCTTAGCGCCACCGCGGCGAACATCGGCAACAGCGGCCTGATCGAAGCGGGCAAGCGCCTCGACCTGCTGGCCACCGAGAGCATCCGCAACACCGCCGGCGGCATCCTCAAGGGGCGCGACGTCAGCCTCACTGCGCTGACCGGCGACGTGATCAACGAACGCAGCATCACCACCCTCGACCTCAGCGCCGGCAACGACCGCATCCACAAGGAAATCGCCAACGCTGCCGCCCGCATCGAAGCCAGCGGCAACCTGGCGATCAACGCCGGGCGCGATCTGCTCAGCGTCGGCAGCGCGATCCAGGCTGGTGGCGACGCCCACCTGCAGGCCGGGCGCGACCTGCGCCTGGAGGCTGCCGGGGAAACCGACAGCGCCGATTTCCAGAGCCGGCGCATGCAGGGCAGCCTCGCCAGCACCACCCAGCACGCCAGCGACATCAGCGTCGGCGGCAACCTCGATGCCAGCGCCGGCCGCGACCTCAGTGTCATCGCCAGCCACATCGACGCCAAGGGCGACATCGCCCTGGGCGCCGGCCGCGACGTCACCCTCGCCTCGGCGGCGAACGAAGAGCACAGCCAGACGAAGTACAAGGGCGGCGGCAAGAAGGTCGAGCAGCAGGACGACCAGGTGCGGCAGCAGGGCACCAGCCTGAGTGCAGGCGGGGACGTGGTCGTCAGCGCGGGGCAGAACCTCACCCTGGTGGCCAGCCAGATCAGCGCGGGCAACGAAGCCTACCTGGTGGCCGGCGACAAACTGGAACTGCTGGCGGGCTACGACAGCGACTACGCCCTGTACAGCGAGGAGAAAAAGGGCGGCTTCGGCAGCAAGAAGACCCAGCGCGACGAAGTCACCGACGTGAAGGCGGTGGGCAGCCAGATCAGCGCCGGCTCCGACATCACCCTGCTCAGCGGCGGCGACCAGAAATACCAGGGCGCGAAGCTCGAAAGCGGCAACGACATCGCCCTCCTCAGCGGCGGCAGCGTGACCTTCGAAGCGGTCAAGGACCTGCACCAGGAAAGCCACGAAAAGAGCAAGGGCAACCTCGCCTGGCAGTCCGCCAAGGGCAAGGGCCAGACCGACGAAACCCTGCGCCAGAGCCAACTGATCGCCCAGGGCGAACTGGCGATCAAGGCCGTGGAAGGCCTGAAGATCGACATCAAGCACATCGACCAGCAGAGCGTCGGGCAGACCATCGACGCCATGGTGCAGGCCGATCCCAACCTGGCCTGGTTGAAGGAAGCCGAACAGCGCGGGGACGTGGACTGGAACCGCGTCAAGGAGGTGCATGACTCCTTCAGCTACAGCAGCTCGGGGCTGGGCGTGGGGGCGCAGTTGGCCATCGCCATCATGGTTACCTACCTGACCTGGGGCACTGGAAATTCGGCGCTGGGCGTTGCCGCCAAAAGTGCCGCAGGTGTGGCCGCGAACTCGGTAGCGGCTGCTGTGGCCAGCAACGCCGCAATCAGCACCATCAACAACAAAGGTAATCTGGGCGCGGTTGCCAGGGATGTCACTTCAAGCGACAGCCTGAAGGGCTATGCCATTGCCGGGGTCAGCGGTGGCATCGCAAACGCCAATGTCGGACTGCAACTGGCAGTCAACTCCGCCATGAAGACCGTCCTGCAAGGCGGTAGCTTCAAGGACAATCTGGCACAGGCCGCTGTCAGCCTCGCAGCCAACGCGCTGTCTGGATACATCTACCAGAACGTGGGAGCAGAACTGGTCGGGACGGGACTCCCGACCAAAGTTGCCGTGCACGCCATCGTAGGGGGGCTGATTGCGGAAGCTGCCGGTGGCAGCTTCGAAACCGGGGCTCTGGCTGCGGGGGCGAACAAGGCTCTGATCGAGTTGGTAGGGAGCGAGATTTTCCCCGGCGAAGCCCATGATCGCGTACTCGCCATGACATCCCAGTTGGTCGGGATGACCGTTGCGGCCATGGCAGGTGGCAGTGAGAAAGAACAGGAAAAGGCCGGCTGGGTAGCTCAGCAAGGCACTGTCTACAACTATCTGCGTTATCACGAAGTCGAGCAGATGCTGGCGGAAAGGGCGGCATGCGCTGACGCCGAATGTCGTCTTGGTGTGCAGAAGCGTTACGCCGAGCTTGACCAGCAACGCAACGAAGAACTGGACAGCCTGTGTAGCCGAGACGTCAAGGCTTGCACGTTGCTATCTGCTCAGTTGATCCAAGATGCTCCTAAGCTGCAGGAGCTTTCCCAGCAGCTTCGACAACAGGGAGAGGGCGGCGCGGCGCTCACGGTAGGCTGGACGATTCCGCAGAGCAATCAAGACGCGCAAGGCATTATCGCTAAAGCGGTGGCCGTGGAGCAGGGAGGGCTAAGCGCCGGACTGCTTTCCGATATAGGCCAGTTGCTAGGAATGGCAATTGCCGGCGGCTCTGCAAAAGGCTCTTTACCAGGAGGAAAATCTGCTGCTGAATTTGAAAAAAGCTTGGTTAAGCTCCCACAGGGAGAAAGAGTTGCTCAAATTAAGATAGCTGCAGTTAGCGTGGCGGCAGCAAATGGGATGGTGAAGGATAGTAGTTTGTCCAAGATGAATGGTCGTGACGTATACAAGGCAAAGAACGGGTATTTGTTTGCTCTTGATACTCAACATGGAAGATTTGAAATGGTTAATCCAAAAAATGGAAGGCATCTTGGGGAGTTTGATTTTGACTTCAATAAAACAAAACCCGCCGATAAAAATGGCAGCCATGACTTGAAGGTGCGGTGATATGAAAGAGCCTGTTAAGCTTATTGACTCGAAGGATGCTGCTATCTGGCGTGGGAATGTTTTTCGGGTTAAGGGAAAGTATCCATATGAAGAGTGTGTTGATTTCATGGTCTTTGAGACTCTCTCTGAGGAGAGTCCTTATGGACTAATGGTGACGTCTGGGTACAAGGCTGGATTGATACTAGTCTATTTGCCTGGCGAAAGTTCTCATCCCACAGGTGGATTAGATAAGGGTTGGATAGTGGCAAACTGGAGTAAATGGATATATCCAGACTGTAGTGTGGCCGATGTATGTCTTTTGGATGGGTATGTAGTGGGTTAACTCGGTTCTATGAAGTAACTGAGAGTCTTGAGGGGAAGTAAAGCAAGAGAGCGAAAAGGGGGCGGATTTACTTCTTTTGCTCTAAAGCTGGCTGACTGTGCAGGATTAGAGAGCTGGAAATAAATCTCTTTTTTAGTCTGCGGAGCGAAGCGTCATCCGGCAACGGCGGATAACGCTTCGCGTTATGCGCCCTACGGTCGGGTGCGTTGCTCGGCGGCGGCGTACAGCCGCTCGGCGTCGGCCGCCAGGTATTCCAGCGCGCTGAAGGTGCCGTCCAGCACTTCCTCGGTGGGCGCGCCCAGGTCCGGCGCGCCGGCCAGCAGGCGCAGCAGGTTGACCAGGGCCGCCTGGCGGGATTGCGCGGCGTCGTAGAGCTCCGATGGGGCGGTGCTTGTCAGGGGATGGGGTAGCACTTGGGCTGCAAGGTTCATGGAGTGGGCCTCTTGTCTATGGGGTTTCCGCCTCCTGACGCCAATCAGGGAGGGCGGACCGTACAGGTTGGCGTACCGGGACAAGGAAACCGGCGCATCCGAAGATGCCCCGCACGGCCCGCCCATAACGCGGATGCAGCCATGCACGGCGCCGAGCGGATGCCCATGCGCCTTCTCTTGTCCATCGGGACGCCAATCCCGAGCCGCCCTGTTGAGCGGCCGAGCCACGTTAGGGCGCTACCCCAAGGCTGTCAATCGGAGGCGGCAAGAAAGCGGGGGAGCCGTATCGACAGGAGGCACGCGTCTCGGACAAGGAGGCGCTTCATGACCCTTGCCGATCTGCCCGGGCCCGACTCTCTCGCCCAGCCGATACTGCCGGCGCCTGCCGTTCCTTGTGCTTTGTGGCTGGCGTCCCGGCGCTGGCGTCATATCCTGTGGAATCAGGGTGCCTGCGCCGCGTGGGGCGATATACTCGGAGCCTTGCGCGCCGCTGGATGGGGGCGTTTCCCTTTCAAGGATGTGAATGCATGCAATGGATCTTCATGCTGATCGGCCTGGTGCTGGGCGCCGCCTGGGACGAGTCGATCACCGATGGCCTGGTGGGCGCCGGGGTGGGGCTGCTGTTCGGCCAGGCGCTGGCGCTGCATGGCCTGCAGCGGCAGAACGCGGCGTTGCGCCGGCAGCTGGAGCAGTTCGCCGAGCGGTTCGAGGCGGGTACCGAGGCGTTATACCAGCGCCTGCTGCGCCTGGAGCAGGGCGGGGCCGTAGCGCCTGTGCCGCCCGCCGAGCCGGCGGAGCCCGTCGTTGCGCCGGAAGCCGTCGCCGAGCCTGAGCCGGAGCTGGAATGGGAGATCGAGCTGCCCGAAGCGCAGGCGCCTGCCGCGACCAGCGCTGCGCCTGACTGGTCGTTGCAGCCCCAGGAGCCGCCGCCAGCCCCGATCCCGCCCGCCGTCGAAGTCCCCGTGGCGCGCGAAGCCCCGGCTTGGGAGGCCGAACCGGCCGCTCCATCCGGCCCGTCCTGGTTCGATCGTGCCTTCGGTGCCGCGCGCGACTGGCTGTTCGGCGGCAATACCGTGCTGCGCGTCGGCGTGCTGCTGCTGTTCCTCGGCCTGGCCTTCCTGCTGCGCTACGCCTCCGAGCGCGTGGTCGTCCCCGTCGAGCTGCGCTACATGGGCGTGGCCGCCGCCGCCATCGCCCTGCTGGCCCTGGGCTGGTGGCTGCGGCACAAGCGCGCGACCTACGGCCTGCTGCTGCAGGGCACCGGCATCGCGGTGCTGTATCTGACGGTGTTCGCCGCCATGCGCCTGCATCCGCTGCTGACGCCCGGCCAGGCCCTTGGCCTGCTGGTGGTGGTGACGGTGTTCTCCGCCGTGCTGGCGGTGCTGCAGGACGCCCTCGGCCTTGCCGCCGCGGCGGCCCTGGGCGGATTCGCCGCGCCCATCCTGACTTCCACCGGCGCCGGCAACCACGTCGCCCTGTTCAGCTACTTCGCCCTGCTCAACGCCGGCATCTTCGCCATCGCCTGGTTCCGCGCCTGGCGCCTGCTCAACCTGATCGGCTTCTTCGGCACCTTCGGCATCGGTTTCGCCTGGGGGCTGCGTTCCTACACGCCGGAGCTGTTCGCCAGCACCGAGCCCTTCCTGCTGCTGTTCTTCCTGATGTACGTGGCCATCGGCCTGCTCTTCGCCCGCCGCCGCCTGCGCGAGGCCGCAGGCCTGGAGGAGGGCGCCGGACGCGACGAGACGCTGCGCTGGTCGCTGCGGCAGACCGACTACGTCGACGGCACCGTGCTGTTCGGCGCGCCGCTGATCGGCTTCGGCCTGCAATACGCGCTGATCCGCCACCTGGAATTCGGCCCGGCGTTCAGCGCGCTGGCGCTGGGGCTGTTCTACATGGGCCTGGCGCGCCTGCTGGCCGGGCGCACCGCCGGCCGCGCCCTGCTGCTGGTGGAAGCCTGCCTGGCGCTGGGCGTGGTGTTCGGCAGCCTGGCCATCCCGCTGGGCCTGGACGCGCGCTGGACCTCGGCGGCCTGGGCCGTGGAGGGCGCCGGCGTCTACTGGCTGGGCCTGCGCCAGGGGCGGCGGCTGGCGCGGATGTTCGCGCTGCTGTTGCAGGTGGGCGCGGCCATCGCCTTCCTGATGGGCCTGCAACCGGGTGTGGATAAGCTGCTGGATGGCGCGCCACTGGGCGCGCTGATGCTCGGCGTGGCGCTGTTGTTCAGCTACTGGCAACTGCGCCGCCACGGCGACGCCGGCCTCTGGCCCTGGGAGCCGCGCTGCCAGCCGGTGCTGGCGGCCTGCGGCCTGGCCTTCCTCTACCTGATCGCGCCGCTGTGCTTTGCCGTGCCGGGCACCGCCATGGCCTGGGCGCTGGCTGGTTTGGCCACGGTGTTCGCCGCGCTGCGCCTGGGCTCGCGGACCTTCCTGTTCTGTGCCTTCGCCGTGCAGCTGCTCGGCGGCGCGCTGTTCCTCGCCGACCTGCGGGCGGCCGACGGCGGCGCCGGGGTGCTCGGCAGCGGCTGGACCGGCCTGTTCGGCGCCAGCCTGATCGGCCTGGCGCTGATCGCCGGGATGATCCTCGCCGCGCGCGACCCGCTGGTGCGCGACGACCGCCGGCTGATGCTCGGCCTCAGCGCGGTGCTGCTGGCCGGCCTGGCCTTCGTCAACCTGGCGGTGCTGTTCGTCCTGCCCTGGCGCAGCGCCGCGGCGGTATGGGCCGGCAGCGGCCTGCTGATCCTCTGGCTGAGCCTGGCCTTGCAGCAGCGCGCGAGCTTCGTGTTCGGCCTGCTGCTGCAGGTGCTGGGCGGCGCGGCGCTGCTGTTCGGCGGCTCGTCATTGTTCGCCGGGCTCTCCGGCGAGGGCCTGACGCCCCTGGCCCACAGCGGCTTCTGGTGCCCGGCGGTGCTGGCCCTGGCGGCGCTGGTCGGCGCCTGGCGCCTGCACCGGGCGGGGCAGGGCGGGCAGGCGCTGCAACTGGGGGCGCTGACCCTGGAACGGCTGTCGCAGTTGCTGCTGGCCTGGGGCGCTGGCTGGTGGGCGCTGACCGCGCTGTGCGAGATCGCCCGCTTCGTCCCGGCGTCGCGGCGCGAGCACGTCGCCCTGCTGGTGGCGGCCGTCAGCGTGGTGCTCTGGGCCTTCGTCGCCCGCCGCGAGCAGTGGCGGGCCCTGGCGCTCGCCTGCCTGGCCCTGGCGCCGGCGGGCGTATTGGCGCTGGCCAGTGCATGGCAGCCGGAGTACCAGCCGCTGGGTGAACTCGGCTGGCTGGGCTGGGGCGCGCTGTTCGTGGCGCACTTCTGGTCGCTCAGGCGCCTGGAACCGGTGCTGCCGGCGCTGCCCCTGCGCGGCGCCCACGTGCTCGGCTGCTGGCTGTTGCTCGCGGTGCTGGCGCTGCAGCTGCGCTACCTGTTCCTCGCCCTGGCCGAGCACTACAACGCCTGGCGCTGGCTGGGCTGGGCGCTGGTACCGAGCCTCTACCTGATCCTCATGGGCGCGCGCCGCACGCTGCCCTGGCCGGTGGCGGCCTTCCCCCGGGAGTACCGCGCCCTGGCCGCGGCGCCGGTGGCGCTGGCGCTGCTCGGCTGGTTCTGGCTGGTCAACCTGGTCAGCGACGGCGCGGCGCAACCGTTGCCCTACCTGCCGCTGCTCAATCCGCTGGAGCTGGGCATGCTGATCGTGTTGGCGGCGGTCTTCCAGTGGAGCCGCGAGGGCTTGCCGCAACTGGGCCTTGCCGGCGAACAGGTGCGCCTGCCGGCGCAGGCGCTGCTGGGCGCCTCGCTGTTCGCCCTGCTGACCCTGGCCGTGTGCCGCACCGCGCACCACTGGGGCGGTGTGCCCTTCGCCCTGGAGCCGCTGCGCGAGTCGATGCTGGTGCAGGCCGGGTTGTCCATCGTCTGGACGCTGATCGCCCTGGGCCTGATGGTCGGCGGCCACCTGCGCGGTCGGCGCGACCTGTGGATGGTCGGCGCGGCGCTGATCGGCGTGGTGGTGGTCAAGCTGTTCTTCGTCGAGCTGGGCAACAGCGGCAGCCTGGAGCGCATCGTTTCCTTCATCGGCGTCGGCGTGCTGCTGCTGGTCGTCGGCTATTTCGCCCCGCTGCCGCCGCACCGGGTGGCCGGGCAACAGGAGCAACCCCCCGCATGAAGCTGGCTTCCCTCATCCTCTGCCTGGCCGCCGGGCTGGCCCAGGCCGCGGAAACCCCCGCCGACTACCCGCAGCAGGTGCCCCTGCGCCTGCAGGGCGAAGGCCCCTGGTACCGCCTGCAACTGCCGATGAGCGTGCAACTGGCCGCCGCCCATGCCGACCTGCGCGACCTGCGGGTGTTCGACAAGGAGGGCGAGGCGCTGCCCTACGCGCTGAGCGCGGCGGCGGCGCAGGGCAGCAGCACCGCCCATGAGGCCGCGGCCCGGCTGTTCCCGCTGTACGGCGCCGAAGCCGACCCCGGCCGCCAGCCCGGCCTGCGCATCCAGCGCAGCACCACCGGCACCCTGGTGGAAGTGCTGCCCGACGCAACTCCCGTGCCAACGGGCGAGCGGCGCAGCGGCTGGCTTCTGGACGCTGGCGAGTCCGACTTCCCCTTCGAGCGCCTGGCCCTGGACTGGAGCAGCGAGGCCGAGGGCTTCCAGCACTTCCGCATCGAGGCCAGCGACGACCTGCAGCACTGGCGCAACTGGGGCGACGGCCAGCTCGCCCGCCTGAGCTTCAACGGCGAGCGCATGGACGTCAGCGAGGTGGCCCTGCCCGGGCAGAAGGCGCGCTACCTGCGCCTGTCCTGGCCGGCCGGCAACGCGGCGGTGACGCTCAAGGGCGCGCGCCTGCTGGGCCGCACCGACCAGGCCGCGAGCACGCCGCTGGTGTGGTCCGAGCCCATCGCCGGGCGCCGCGAGGCGGACGGCAGCTACCGCTGGGACCTGCCCCAGGCGCTGCCGCTGGAGCGGGTGCGTTTCGATCTCGGCACGGCGACGCAACACCTGATGGCGCCGGTGGCGCTGTCCACGCGCAACGCCGCGGGGCAGGGCACGCGCGAGGACTGGTACCCGCTGGCCCGCGGGGTGCTCTACGACCTGCCGGTGGATGGCCGCCAGGTGCGCCAGGACGAACTGCTGCTGGCCGGCCAGCCGGTGCGCCAGCTGCGCCTGGTCACCGACGCGCGCGGCACCGGCCTGGGCGACACGGCGCCCGACCTGCGGGTGGCCATGCGCGCCCGCGAGCTGGTGTTCCTGGTGCGCGGCAGCGCGCCCTACCAACTGGCCCTCGGCAAGCGCGACGCCACCTCCGCCAGCCTGCCGCTGAGCGTGCTGATCCCCGGCTACCAGCCGGACAAGCCGGCCCAGGTCGGCCAGGCCAGCCTGGACGGTGCCCTGCAGGCCGCCCCGGCGGAAGCCGCCAGCGCCGGCGACGGCAATTGGAAGCGCATCGGCCTGTGGGCCGTACTGCTGGGCGGGGTGCTGCTGCTGGGCGGCATGGCCTTCAGCCTGCTGCGCGGGCAGCGGGCTGGCCAATGAGCAAATACCGGGAAATGGAGAAATTACGCCAGCTTATGTAGGGAAATGCGTCAAGAACGCTACTCTGCGCGATTGTTCTGATACTGTTAACGGCGTTGCACTCTACCTATAAGAAAAAGCATGGAGTCAGCCGCATGATCAAACAGGTGCTTTCACCCCTGGCCGCCGCTTGCCTGCTCGGCATCGCCGGTCAGGCCCTGGCGTCACCTTCCCCGTATTCGACCCTGGTGGTGTTCGGCGACAGCCTCAGCGACGCCGGCCAGTTCCCCGACGCCGGCGGCCCCGCCGGCGCCTCCACCCGCTTCACCAACCGCGTGGGACCGACCTATCTGGACGGCAGCGGCGAGGTCTTCGGGCCTACCGCAGCGATGATCCTCGGCGGCAAGCTGGGCGTCGCCGCCGGCGACCTCGGCCCCTCGACCTCGCTGGTGAACGCCGCCGAAGGCCTGCCGGACGGCAACAACTGGGCGGTGGGTGGCTACCGCACCGACCAGATCTACGACTCCATCACCGCCGCCGGCGGCTCGGTGGTCAGCGCCAACGGCCAGACGCGCACCCGCGACGGCTACCTGGTCGGCCGCCTCGCCGACCCCAACGCGCTCTACTACCTCACCGGCGGCGGCAACGACTTCCTGCAGTTCCGCATCACCGACGACCCCTCCGCCCGCGCCGCCGCCGGGCGCCTGGTGGACAGCGCCCAGGCCCTGAGCCAGGCCGGCGCCCGCTACATCATGGTCTGGCTGCTGCCCGACCTGGGCCTCACCCCGGCCACCAACGGCACCGTCCTGCAGAGCTTCGGCACCCAGCTCAGCGGCATTTTCAACGAAGAGCTGGTCAGCCAGTTGGCCAGCAGCGGCGCCAACGTGATCCCGCTGAACATCCCGCTGATGCTCCAGGAAGTGCTGGCCGACCCCGGCGCCTATGGCCTGGCCACCGGACAGAACCTGGTGGGCACCTGCTTCAGTGGCAACAGCTGCCCGGAAAACCCGGTCTACGGCCGCCACGGCAGCAGCCCCGACCCGACCAAGCTGATCTTCAACGATGGCGTGCACCCGACCATCGCCGGCCAGACGCTGATCGCCGATTACGCCTACTCGGTGCTGTCCGCGCCCTGGGAGGCCACCCTGCTGCCGGAAATGGCCCACGGCACCCTGCGCGCCTACCAGGACGAGCTGCGCAGCCAGTGGCTGGCCGACTGGGAGAACTGGCAGGGCGTCGGCCAGTGGCGTGGCTTCGTCACCGGCGGCGGCCAGCACCTGGACTACGACGACCAGGACAGCGCCGCCAGCGGCGACGGCTTCGGCTACAACCTGACCCTGGGCGGCTCGTTGCGCCTGGACGACGCCTGGCGCGCCGGCATCGCCGCCGGTTTCTACCGGCAGAAACTGGAGGCCGGCGCCGAGGATTCCGACTACAAGCTCAACAGCTACCTGGGCAGCCTCTTCGTGCAGTACCAGCAGGATCGCTGGTGGGGCGACGCCGCGGTGACCGGCGGCTACCTCGACTACGACGAGGCCAACCGCAAGTTCGCCATCGGCCCGCGCACCGTCGAGGAGAAGGGCGACACCAACGGCAACCTGCTCGCCTTCAGCGGCCGGATCGGCTACGACATCGCCCAGGGCGGCGAGGCCTGGCACCTGTCGCCCTTCGTCAGCGCCGACTGGGCGCGGGTGAAGGTGGACGGCTACGACGAGGGCAACGCTTCCACCTCGCTGTCGTTCGACGAGCAGAAGCGCTATTCCCGCCGCCTTGGCGTGGGCCTGCAGGGCAAGTACGCGCTCAGCGAGCAGACCCAGCTGTTCGGCGAAGTGGCGGTGGAGCGTGAATACGCCGACGACACCCAGAACATCGGGATGGCCTTCACCAGCCTGCCGGCCAACGGCTTCACCCTGCAGGGCTACACCCCGCAGAGCCACCTGCAGCGCGCGACCCTGGGCTTCGCCCAGAAGCTGACCCCGGAACTCTCGCTGCGTGGCGGCTACAGCGCGCACCGCAGCGACGACGACCTGCAGCAGGGCGTGAGCCTGGCGCTGAGCCTGGACTTCTAAGCCAGGCACGCCAGCAAGCCGCCGCGACTGACGGCCGCAGCGACGAGGGAACCGACCACCGGCGGCGCGCTCCAACCTCAGGACGGACGCGCCGTACGGGAGGCGGCGTGGCCGATTCCACGCTAGAATGCGCGCAGTTTTTTTCCTACCTCTCCCCCGGAGCCCTTCCATGTCCCGCGTTACCCTCAGCCGCTACCTCATCGAGCAGACCCGCAGCCACAACACCCCGGCCGACCTGCGCTTCCTCATCGAGGTGGTGGCGCGTGCGTGCAAGGAAATCAGCCATGCCGTGTCCAAGGGCGCCCTGGGCGGCGTGCTGGGCAGCATGGGCACCGAGAACGTGCAGGGCGAGGTGCAGAAGAAGCTGGACGTGATGTCCAACGAAATCCTCCTGGAAGCCAACGAGTGGGGCGGCCACCTGGCCGGCATGGCCTCCGAGGAGATGGACAACGCCTACCAGATCCCCGGCAAGTACCCCAAGGGCGCCTACCTGCTGGTGTTCGACCCGCTGGACGGCTCCAGCAACATCGACGTCAACGTCTCGGTCGGCACCATCTTCTCGGTGCTGCGCTGCCCCGAGCAGCACCTGAGCCAGAACGACAGCCTCAACGAGCAGGCCTTCCTCCAGCCGGGCACCAGGCAGGTCGCCGCCGGCTACGCCATCTACGGCCCGCAGACCATGCTGATGCTGACCCTCGGCGACGGCGTCAAGGGCTTCACCCTGGACCGCGAGCTGGGCAGCTTCGTGCTCACCCACGACAACATCCGCGTGCCGGAAAGCACTGCCGAGTTCGCCATCAACATGTCCAACCAGCGCCACTGGGAAGCCCCGGTGCAGCGCTACGTCAGCGAACTGCTGGCCGGCAAGGAAGGCCCGCTGGGCAAGAACTACAACATGCGCTGGATCGCCTCCATGGTGGCCGACGTGCACCGCATCCTGACCCGCGGCGGCATCTTCATGTACCCGCGCGATGCCCGTGAGCCGGAGAAGCCCGGCAAGCTGCGGCTGATGTACGAGGCCAACCCGATGTCCTTCATCATCGAGCAGGCCGGCGGCGCCGCCACCAACGGCACCCAGCGCATCCTCGACATCCAGCCGGATTCGCTGCACCAGCGCGTGGCCGTATTCCTCGGTTCGAAGGAAGAGGTCGAGCGCGTCACCGGCTACCACCAGGCCTGATGAGCGCGGTATCCGCCTGGCAGGCGTTGCTCGACTGGTGGTTCGGCGACGCCCTGCGCGCCAGCGACGTCGCCGCCCAGCGCAATGGCCTGTGGTTCGGCAAGAGCGCCTGCGAGGACGTGGCCTCGGATAACCGCTTCGGCGGCCTGGTGCGCCAGGCCCTGGACGGCGGGCTGGCCGACTGGGCCGGCTCGGCCCAGGGCTGGCTGGCGCTGATCCTGCTGCTGGACCAGTTGCCGCGGATGATCTTCCGCGACACGCCGCGCGCCTACGACGGTGACGCCCGCGCCCAGGCGCTGGTGCGCCGCGGTCTTGCGGCCGGGCTGGACCGCCAGTTGCAGCCCATCGAGCGGGTCTTCGTCTACCTGGTGCTGGAGCACGCCGAGGACCTGGCGCAGCAGGAGCAGGCGGTACAGCATTTCGCCGAACTGCACGAGCAGGCCGCCGAGGACGACAAGGCGCTGTTCGCCGATTTCCTCGACTACGCCGAGCGCCACCGCGCGGTGGTCGCGCGCTTCGGCCGCTTCCCCCATCGCAACGCCATCCTTGGCCGCGAGTCCAGCGCCGAGGAAGTCGCCTTCCTCAAGGAACCCGGCTCGCGTTTCTGACTCCAAGGGTGCGTTTCGCGTGGCCTGTGCCACGCTTGTCCAATGGACCATCCGACAATGGAGTTGCCCATGTCCTTCCGCCGTATCGCCCTGATCGCCGTCTGCATCGCCATGGCCGCCTGCAGCAAGCTCAACCAGGAAAACTATTCCAAGCTCAAGGCCGGCATGGACAAGGCCGAGGTAGAGGCCCTGCTCGGCAAACCCACCGAGTGCTCCGGCGCGCTGGGCGTGTCCAGCTGCACCTGGGGCGACGACAAGACCTTCATCAGCGTGCAGTACGCCGGCGACAAGGTGCTGATGTTCTCCGGCCAGGGCCTGAAGTGAGATGAACGCCGCGCTGCGGGTGCTCGCCGCCGTCGCGCTGGCCGGCATCGGCGGCTGCGCCGGGCACGCCGAGGAGCGGCCGCAAACGATGCAGGTCGACCCGCAGCGCTACGCCGGCACCTGGTACGAGCTGGCGCGCAAGCCGATGTTCTTCCAGCGCGCCTGCCTGCAGTCCGAGGCCCACTACAGCGTGCGCGCCGACGGCAGCATCGGCCTGCGCAACCGCTGCCGCACCGCCGACGGCAGCTGGAAGCAGGTGACCGGCACGGCCACCCCGCAGACGCCGGGCAGCACCGATGCCTTCTGGGTGCGCTTCGATAACTGGGCGTCGCGGCTGCTCCCCGGCGTGGTGCGCGGCGACTACCAGGTGCTCTACGTCGACGAGGACTACCAGACCGCACTGGTCGGCAACCGCGACCGCGACCACCTGTGGCTGCTGGCGCGGCAGACCAGCCTGCCGGAGGCGACGTTGCGTCGTTTGTTGGCCGAGGCCAATCGCAAGGGGTATGACACCAGCGATCTGATTTGGCGGAGCAAGGATAGTGCGATCGCGGGGAATTGAGGGACGGTGCCTGCCGGTAACGCAGGCGCGCTACTTCACCTCCGCTCCCTCTCCCTAACCCTCTCCCTGAAGGGAGAGGGGACCGTTGGGCAGGGCTGGGTGTTTTAGAGTCAGCCGGCGACGCCGGAGGTGTCCGGCTGAAACCCTTCCATCTCTCGGCACGGACTAGCCCCCTCTCCCTTCAGGGCGGGGCGCGCAGCCGAGGGCTGGGGAGAGGGAAAGAAGGTTGGTCTAGACGACGAAGCCACCGGCTGCCCCCATCACCCCAACAACTCCCGCAACACCCCCGCAAACTCCCCGGCGCTCTGCTCTTCCAGCGCATGCCGGCGCTCCCGCACCACCCACTGCCCGTTGACCATCACATCGCGCACCTGGCGGTCGCCGCCGGCGAACAGCCAGCGGTTGAGCAGTGTCTCGGGCTTGGCCGTAGCCAGGTAGGGATCGTTGCCGTCGAGCACCAGCAGGTCGGCGCGGCGGCCCGCGGCCAGTTCGCCCACCGGCTGGCCCAGGGCCTGGGCGCCGCCCACAAGGGCCGCTTCGTAGAGCGTCTGGCCGACGTTGGGCTGGTCGCTGCGGTACAGGCGGTTGCGCTTCTGGTCGCGCAGGCGCTGGCCGTATTCCAGCCAGCGCAGTTCTTCCACCACGCTCAGCGACACGTGGCTGTCCGAGCCGATGCCCAGGCGCCCGCCGCGGGCCAGGTAGTCCACCGCCGGGAAGATGCCGTCGCCGAGGTTGGCCTCGGTGGTCAGGCACAGGCCGGCCACGGCGCCGCTGGCGGCCATGGCGGCGACTTCGTCGGGCTCGGCGTGGGTGGCGTGGACCAGGCACCAGCGCTCGTCCACCTCGATGTTGTCGTACAACCACTGCAGCGGCCGGCGCTGGCTCCAGGCCAGGCAGTCGTCGACTTCCTTCTGCTGCTCGGCGATGTGGATGTGGATCGGTCCTTCGCTGCTGTCGGACTCCAGCACCTCGGTGATCTGCTGCGGCGTCACCGCGCGCAGCGAGTGGAAGCACAGGCCGACGCGCTGCGCCGGTTGCGCCGCCAGGCGCGGCTGCAGGCCGTGGATCAGTTCGAGGTAGGCGTCGGTGCCGTTGATGAAGCGGCGCTGGCCTTCGCTGGGCGGCTGGCCGCCGAAGCCGGAATGGCTGTAGAGCACCGGCAGCAGCGTCAGGCCGATGCCGGCCTCGCGTGCGGCCTGGCTGACGCGCAGCGCCAGCTCGGCCGGCTCGGCGTAGCGCTGGCCATCCAGGTCGTGGTGCACGTAGTGGAATTCGGCGACGCCGGTGTAGCCGGCCTTGAGCATCTCGATGTACAGCTGGCGGGCGATGACCTGCAACTGCTCCGGGGTGATGCGGCCGACCAGGCGGTACATCAGTTCGCGCCAGGTCCAGAAGCTGTCGTTGGGGTTGCCGGCCACCTCGGCCAGGCCCGCCATGGCGCGCTGGAAGGCGTGCGAGTGCAGGTTGGGCATGCCCGGCAGCACCGGCCCGCGCAGGCGCTCCGCGCCCTCGGCGCCGGCGTTGGCCTCGACCCGCGCCAGCAGGCCGTCGGCGGCAACCTCGAAACGGACATCGCGGGCCCAGCCGGAAGGGAGGAGGGCGCGTTCGGCGTAATAGGCGGGCATAATCATGCTCCTGCACGCATGGACTTATTTGTATATACATATACAGATGTTCTGGGCGTGCGTAAACTGTCGCCAAGGTCATCCCGCCAAGGAGCGCTCCGATGCCGAACCCACAACCCTCGTCCTTGCCGTTGGCCGCCCAGCTCGGAGAGACGCCGGCGCCGCTCTACGCGCGGGTCAAGCAGATGATCACCCAGCAGATCGCCAGCGGCACCTGGCCGCCGCACTACCGGGTGCCGTCGGAGAGCGAACTGGTCGCCGAGCTGGGCTTCAGCCGCATGACCATCAACCGGGCGTTGCGCGAGCTGACTGCCGAGGGCCTGCTGGTCCGCATGCAGGGTGTGGGCACCTTCGTCGCCGAGCCCAAGGGCCAGGCGGCGTTGTTCGAGGTGCACAACATCGCCGACGAGATCGCCAGCCGTGGCCACGCGCACCGCGCCGAGGTGATCGTCCTCGACGAGGTCAAGGCCGGCCCCGAGCACGCCATGGCCCTGGGCCTGCGCGAGGGGCAGAAGCTGTACCACTCGCTGCTGGTGCACTTCGAGAACGGTGTGCCGGTACAGATCGAGGAGCGCTACGTGAACCCGCTGGTGGCGCCGGAGTACCTGGGGCAGGACTTCACCCGCAGCACGCCCAACGCCTACCTGATGGCGCTGGCGCCGATGACCGAGGGCGAGCACGTGGTCGAGGCGGTGCTGGCCAATGCGGCCGAATGCAAGCTGCTGAAGATCGAGCGTGGCGAGCCCTGCCTGCTGATCCGCCGGCGCACCTGGTCGGGCCGCCAGGTGGTGGCCAGCACCCGCCTGCTGTATCCCGGCTCCCGTTACCGACTCGAGGGGAAATTCGAACAATGATCCACCTGCTGCGCGCCGCCGATTACCCGTGCATGCCCTGGAAGAATGGGGCCGGCACCACGCTGGAGATCACCCGCGACAGCGGCGCCGGCCTGGCGGGCTTCGGCTGGCGCCTGTCGATCGCCGACGTCGGCGAGTCCGGCGGTTTCTCCCGTTTCGACGGTTACCAGCGGATCATCACCGTGCTCGAAGGCGCCGGCATGCGCCTGCACGTCGACGGCGTGGATTCGCGGCCCTTGCTGGCGCTGGACCCGTTCGCCTTCAGCGGCGACAGCCATGTGGAGTGCACGCTGCTCGATGGCGCCATACGCGACTTCAATCTGATCTACGCGCCGCAGCGCTACGACGCGCGCCTGCACTGGCTGCGGGTGAATGGCGAGCAGCGCCTGTTCGCCTCGTCCGGCATCTGGCTGCTGTTCAGCGCCGGCGAGGGCCTGCGCGCCAGCCTGGACGGCCATGACTGCGGCGTCCTGGGGCGCCACGACTGCCTGCGCATCGAGGGTAACGAAGGCCTGGCCGAGCTGCTGCTGGAGAGCGACGGCCCGGTGAACTGCTGCCTGATCGAGCTGAATGCCAGGGCTTGACCGCGCGGGGCGCGCCGACATTGCCACTGTTACGTACTGGATCAGGCGTTCGCTCAGCCCGCGCCGTGCCCGGCCTTGACCGGCAGGCGGCTGCCCAGGCGATAGCGCGACGAGGGGTGGACGAAGCGCACGAAGGTCACCGCCTTGCCCCGGACCCAGGTGCGGCGCATCAGCACCAGGCAGGGCTCGTTGCCTTCCAGTTCCAGCAGCTCGCTTTCCGCCGGGTTCGGCAGCACGGCGTCGACGATGTGCTCCATCTCGTCCGGCGCGATCACGTTGAGCAGGTACTGCGAGGGTTGCAGTTCGTCGTCGAAGCGCTGCTGCAGCAACTCGGGAATCAGCTCCGGGTTCACGTAGCGGTCTTCCAACTGCACCGGCACGCCTTCCTCGCAATGCACACAGGTGACATGGAATACCGAGCTGCCGGTGGGCAGCGATAGCGCCGCCGCCACCGGCAGCGAGGCGGCTTCGCGGGCGAGAGTGACCAGCCGGCACTCGTAGCGATGACCGCGGGCGCGCACCTCGTCGGCGAGGTTGGCGATCATCAGCAGGTTGGACTGCGGCTTGCGGTCGGCGACGAAGGTACCCACCCCCGACAGCCGCACCAGGTGGCCTTCGGCGGTGAGTTCGCGCAGGGCGCGGTTGACCGTCATGCGCGACATGCCCAGCTCCACCACCAGTCGGTTCTCCGAGGGGATCAGGTCGCCGGGTTTCCACTCGCCCGAGCGCAGCTTGTTCTCGACGAAGGACTTGGCCTGCCGATAGAGGGCTTGCGGGATGCTGGGCTTGGCGGTCATGGAGGTGGCTCCGGGGCGGCGGATCAGGCGGGCGGCGCGGGTTGCGCGAGGGCCCGGTCGAGGGCCTGGAGGAACAGGTCGTTGTCCTCGCGGGTGCCGACGGAAACGCGCAGCCAGCGAGTGTAACCCGGTTCGCGCCAGGGTTTGACGATCACCCCCTGGCGCAGCAGGGCCTGGTTCAGGTCTTCGGCCTCGAAGGGCGTGGCGAAGAACAGGAAGTTCGCCCGCGATGGCGCCGGCAGCAGGCCCCGCTCGCGCAGCGCCGCGTCCAGGCGGCGGCGTTCGACGGCGACGTGCTCGAGGCTGGCGCGCAGGTGCGCCTGGTCGGCCAGCGCGGCGATGGCGGCGGCCTGGGCCGCGCGATTGACGTTGAAGGGCGTGCGCAGGCGGTCGATCAGCTCGGCCAGGTGGGCGTCGCCGGCTACCCCGTAGCCGATGCGCAGTCCGGCCAGGGCGTAGGCCTTGGAAAAAGTGCGCAGCAGTACGTAGGGTTTGCCGCTGGCCTCCAGCATGGCCAGGCAGTCGGGGTAGCCGGGCTCGTCGCGGGCGTACTCGTGGTAGGCCTCGTCGAACACCAGCAGGCAGTGCGCCGGCAGCCCTTCGAGGATGCGCTGCAGTTCGTCGGCCCGCAGGGTACAGCCCACCGGGTTGGACGGGCAGGCGAACATCAGCAGGCGGGTGCGCGGGCCGAGGGCGGCGATCAGGCCGTCGACGTCGATACCCATGTCCGCTGTCATGGGCACGCCGCGCACTTCGGCGCCGGCGGCGCGTGGGTAGATCAGGTGCAGGCCGAAGGATGGCAGCACGGTGAGCACCTCGTCGCCATGGTCGAGGAACACCCGGCTGATGATCCCGAGCAGGTCCTCCGAGCCGTTGCCGAACACCAGGCGCTGGCCGTCCACCTGCAGGTGCTCGGCCAGCGCGGCGCGAAGCTCGCCGCAGCTGGCGTCGGGGTAGAGCGCGCATTGCCCGGCAGCCTCGGCCAGAGCGGCGGCCACCGCAGGCGCGGCGCCCAGCGGGTTTTCGTTGCTGCCCAGCTTGGCGATGCGGGCGAGGCCGAAGCGCTGGCGCACGGCGTCGCTGGACAGGCCGGCGTTGTAGCGGGCGAGGCCACGTACTTCGGCGCGGGCGAGAGAGTCGAGGTAGGTCATGCGCGGGCCTCTTCTTCTTTCAGGTCCTGCCAGAAGGCATTGCGGTCCAGGTAGTTCTGCAGGAACTGCTGCAGGCGGGGGTGCCGGGTGTCGTGGAAAACCTCGCGCGGCGAGCCCTTGGCGACGATGCGGCCCTGGTCGAGGAAGACCACGGTGTCGGCGACCTGGGCGGCGAAGCCCATCTCGTGGGTCACCACCACCATGGTCATGCCGTCGGCGGCCAGCGCCTTCATCACCTGCAGCACCTCGCCCACCAGCTCCGGGTCCAGCGCCGAGGTCGGCTCGTCGAACAGCATGATGTGCGGCTCCATGGCCAGCGCGCGGGCGATGGCCACACGCTGCTGCTGGCCGCCGGAGAGCTGTGCCGGGTAGTTGTCGGCCTTGTGCGCCAGACCGACCTTCTCCAGCATCGCCAGGCCGCGGCGCCGGGCCTCGTCGGTCGGCTGCCGGCGCACCCGCAGCAGGGCCTCGGTGACGTTGCCCAGCACGCTCATGTGCGGCCACAGGTTGAACTGCTGGAAGACCATGCCGACGTTGCGCCGCACCTGGTTGATCTGCGCGCGGCTGGCCAGCTTGCGCCGCGGGCCGGGCTGCCAGCCGAGCAGCTGGCCCTCGATGAATACCTCGCCGCTGTCGTACTGCTCGAGGAAGGCCATGCTGCGCAACAGGGTGCTCTTGCCGGAGCCGGAGGGGCCTATCAGGCACACCACTTCCGAGCGCCGCACGTCCAGGTCGATGTCGTGCAGCACCTGCAGCTGGCCGAAGTGTTTGCCGACGCCGCGCAGCTTGAGAATGGGTTCGCCGGCTGCGCCGGTGCTGGGGTCGTGTTGCATGGGATGCACCTCGATGGCGGGGCCGTATGGGCGTACCGGGGTGTTCATGTCAGGCCTCCTGGCGCTGCAGGAAGCGCCCGACGCGCGCTTCCAGGGTCAGGCCCAGGCGCGAGCAGAGTTCGATGAGCACGAGATAGCCGATGCACAGCACCAGCAGTGTCTCGACGAAGGCGAAGGTCTCCGAGCCGATGCCGGTCAGCACCATGGTCAGTTCCGGGATGGTGATGATCGACAGCACCGCGGTTTCCTTGCACAGGATGGTGACCAGGTTGACCAGCGCCGGCAGGATGATCACCA
This sequence comes from Pseudomonas sp. NBRC 100443, assembly GCF_030268185.1. Taxonomy (NCBI): domain Bacteria; kingdom Pseudomonadati; phylum Pseudomonadota; class Gammaproteobacteria; order Pseudomonadales; family Pseudomonadaceae; genus Pseudomonas; species Pseudomonas sp. NBRC 100443. The sequence goes on along the minus strand of NZ_BSQE01000013.1, from coordinate 153,772 downwards.
GCATCTGCGGCAGTTGGATGCGCAGGATGCACTGCCAGCGGCCGATACCCAGGCACTCGGCGGCCTCCAGCTGGCCCGGCGGCACCGACTGGAAGCCGGCGCGGAAGATCTCGGCGAAATACACGCTGCCGTACACGCCCAGGCCAAGGATGCCGGCGCTGATCGGTTGCAGGTCGAGGCCGAAGGACGGCCCGCCGTAGTACAGCAGGAACAGCTGGACGAGGAAGGGCGTGGCGCGGATCAGTTCGATGAAGGCACGCAGCGGCGCGCGCAGCCAGGGCCCGCCGAACAGCTGCAGGATGGCGATCAGCAGGCCCAGCAGCAGGCCCAGGGCGACACCGGCGCTCCAGGTCTGGAAGGTCACCAGCAGGCCATCGCCGATCTCGCCCAGGCGGCTGGTGATGATGCTCGGCTCGAAGGTCATGCCAGCCCCCTTTGCAGCCGCCGTTCGAGCAGGCCGCCGCAGAACGCCAGGGGGATATTGATCAGGCAGTAGAAGGCGGCCAGCACCAGGTAGGTCTGCAGGAACAGGTAGTTGCTCGCCGCCAGGTTCTGTGCGGTGCGCGTCAGGTCGGCAAGGCCGACCACCGAGACCAGCGAGGACGCCTTGATCAGCAGGATCATTTCGTTGAGCAGGGCCGGCAGGGTCAGGCGCACCGCTTGCGGCACCTTGATCCGCAGCAGGATCTGCCAGGCCGATATCCCCAGCAGGTGCGCCGCTTCCAGCTGGCCGCCGGGAATGGCGAGGAAGCCACCGCGGAAGATCTCGGCGATGTAGGCGCCGGCCGCCAGGGCCAGGCCGATCACCGCCGCCACCAGGGGCGAGACGTTGGGCAGGCCGATGCGCGGCAGGAAGTAGTAGATGAACAGCAGCTGCACCAGCAGGGGCACGCCGCGGAACACGAAGATGTAGGCGCCGCCGAGGCGGCGCAGCAGTGGACGTGGCGACAGGCGCAGGGTGCAGACGCCGATGCCGATGACGAAGCCGATGCCCAGGCCCGCGAGGGAGACCCCGAGGGTGGTCAGCAGGCTCGCGGCCATCAGCGGCAGGCTCTGCAGCAGGGTGGGCCAATCGAAGATCATTGCCGGTCTCCTGCGCCGCTTGGCGCATCGCAAGGCGGAAGACGGGGGCGTGCCCCGGCCGGGCACGCCGCCGCCCAGGATTACCAGGTGGGCTCGAAGTCACCCTGCGGAGTCTGCATGGCCGCGCCCAGCCACTTCTTCTGCAGCGCGGCCAGGCGGCCGTCGGCGTGCAGCTTGGCCAGGGCCTGGTCGAGGGCCTGGATCAGGCTGGCGGCGTCGTCGTCCTTGCGGCCCAGGTAGGCGAAGTAGGACTTCTTGCCGAACGGTGGCTGCACCACGGCGAATACCTGCGGGCGCTGGGCGGCGACGTAGGAGATGTTCGGCAGCGAGTTGGCCACCGCGGCGATGCGCCCGGCGGCGAGGTCGGCATAGGCCTGATTGTTGTCCACGTATTCGCGGATGGTCACCTTCTGCGGCAGGGTCGCAGCGAAGGTCTTCAGCTCCTCCAGTTGCGCGGAACCCTTGCCGGCGCCGACGGTGAGCCCGGCGATGTCCTCGGGCTTGGCGATCTTGTCGTTGCGCGCGCTCCTGAGCAGCGACACCGTGGCCTCTGCGATGGGGTCGACGAAGCGGTAGCGCTCCTTGCGCGCCTTGGTGACGATGATGGGCCCGGCGACCACATCGAACTTCTTCGCCTCCAGGCCGGGCAGCACGCTCGGCCAGGGCAGGTCGATGAAGCGCACCTTCACGCCCAGTTCGTCGCCCAGGGCCTTGAACAGTTCGGCGTTCAGGCCCTGCTGCTTGCCGTTCTCGAGGAAATCGAAGGGGGCGAACTGCATTTCCGTTCCCACCACCAGTTCGCCGGCTTTCTTCACGTCGGCCAACTGGTCGGCGTTGGCCTGCGGGGCTAGGGCGAGGATCGCGGCGGCGCCGAGGGCGGCGAGGGTCTTGCCAAGCACGGGGTTGAAGCGCATCGGGTAACTCCTTCGTTGGGCGGACAGTTGTCGTTCTTGTGCAACGGCAGAGCAGCAGCAAATGTGCCAATCAACAGGGGCATGGGCCGGTCTGCGCCGGTTCACCCCAGCAGCTTGCCGGGGTTGAGGATGCCCCTGGGGTCCAGGGCCTGCTTGAGCTGGCGCATCACCTGCAGGGCCTCGGGGCTTACCGAGTGGTGCAGGAATTCGCGCTTGAGCAGGCCGATGCCATGTTCGGCGGACACCGAGCCGGCCATTTCGCCGACCGCGGCATAGACCAGCTCCTCCACTTCCAGCACCGGCGCCGGCTGCGGCAGCGCGCGGCAGTCCAGGGTGAGGTGCAGGTTGCTGTCGCCGATGTGGCCGAAATACAAGCTGCGGTTGCCCGGCCAGCGCGCCTGCAGGCGCTCGCGGCAGCTCTCGACGAACTCGCCGATGCGGCCGATCGGCAGGCTGACGTCGAAGTTCAGCGGTTGCAGGCGGTTGGGGAATTCCCCGGTGGCCTCGCGAACTTTCCACAGCTGGCGAGCCTGGGCGTGGGAACGGGCGATCACCGCGTCGACCACCTCGCCGGCTTCGAAGGCGCCCTGCAGCGTGCGCTCCAGGGCCTGGCCGGCGGCGCTGGTGTCGAACAGCGCATACAGCGGATGGTGGTCGGCCAGCGGCGCCTCGGCGTTTTCCAGCCAGGACACGCCGAGGCGGTAGAAGTCCTGCCACATCAGCTCGTAGGCCTGCGGCGTGCCCAGCTCGCGCTGCACGCGGCGCAGCAGGGCGACGGCGCTGGCGTAGTCGGGCAGGGCGCAGAGGCTGGTGGTCTGTTCGCCGGGCGGCGGCGCCAGCTTGAGCACCGCGCGGGTGATCACCCCGAGGGTGCCTTCGGAGCCGATGAAGCACTGTTTCAGGTCGTAGCCGGTGTTGTTCTTGATCATCTTGTTGAGCAGGTTCAGCACCCGCCCGTCGGCCAGCACCACCTCTAGGCCCAGGACCAGATCGCGGGTCATGCCGTAGCGGATCACCGCATTGCCGCCGGCGTTGCAGGCGATGTTGCCGCCGATCTGGCAGGAGCCGCGCGCGCCCAGGTCCAGCGGGAACAGCAGGCCGGCCTCGAGGGCGGCCTGCTGGATGGTCTCCAGGCGGGTGCCGGCACGGACCGTCAGGGTCGAGGCGGCGCTGTCGAGTTCCTCGATACCCTCCAGGCGCTCCAGCGACAGGGCGATGTCCTGGGGGCGCGGCACGGCGCCGCCGGCCAGGCCGGTCATGCCGCCCTGGGGCACCACGCCCTGGCCGCGTTCGTTGCAGATGCGCAGGGCCGCGGCGACCTGCCCGGTGTCGCGTGGCAGCAGCAGCGCCGCGGGGCAGGCGGGGGCGTGGCGGGTCCAGTCGCTGTGGTGGCGCGGATTGATCGCGGCGCCGGTGAGCACGGCCTTGTCGCCAAGGGCCTGGCGCAGCAACTGGAGGGTCTGTTCGAGCTCGCTCATGGGGCTTGCCTATGCGGGGAGTGGGGCTGGCGTGGCGCGCAGCAGGCAGGTGGGGTCGACTTCGGCCAGGCGGCTGCGTCCGAGCAAGGCCAGGGCCAGGCGCAGTTCCTGGTGCAACAGGTCCAGCGCGTGACCGGCGCCGGCGCTGCCACCAAGGGCCACGCCATACAGGGTGGCGCGGCCGAGCAGCACGGCGTCGGCCCCCAGGGCGCAGGCCTTGAGGATATCGGCGCCACGGCGGATGCCGCTGTCCAGCAGGACCGCCAGGCGGCCCTTGACCGCCGCGGCGATGGCCGGCAGGCAGTCGACGCTGGCCGGCGCGCCGTCGAGCTGGCGGCCGCCGTGGTTGCTGACCACCACCCCATCGAGGCCCAGCTCCGCGCAGCGCCGGGCGTCGCCGGCGTCCAGCACGCCCTTGAGCAGCAGGCGGTGTGGCCAGCGTTGGCGCAGGCGTTCCAGGGCGTTCCAGTCCAGCGCGGTATCCATCTGCTGGCCGATGAAGTGCGCGGCGCCAGCGGCGTTGCGCCGGTTCGCCGGCAGGTAGGGCGCGAGGTTGGCCATTTGCGGCATGCCCTGCGGCCAGAGCGCCTGCAATAGCCAGCGTGGGTGGCGCAGCACGTCGAGGCGGTTGCGCCAGGTGAGGTGCTGCGGACGGCTGAAGTTGCGCCTGTCCCATTCCCGGTTGCCCAGCAGCACGGCGTCGCCGGTCAGCAGCAGGGTGCGGCAACCGGCGGCCTCGGCGCGCTGCAGCAGGTCGTCCTGGATGCCGGGGTCGCGCAGGCAGTAGAGCTGGAACCACAGTTCGGTGCCGGGCGCCGCGGCGGCGACTTCCTCCAGCGAACTGGTGGCCACCGTGCTGAGCGTGAAGGGCAGGCCGCGCTCGCCGGCGGCACGGGCCAGGTGCAGGTCGGCGTCGCGGTACAGCATGCCGTTGTAGCCGCTCGGGCCTATGCCCAGCGGCAGCGGCAGTTCGCCGCCGAACAGGGGGCGGCGCAGGTCGGGCGCCGCGCAGGGCACCAGGGTGCGCGGCAGCAGGCCGAGTTCGGCGAAGGCCTGGCGGTTGCGCCGCAGGGTCAGCTCGTCTTCCGCGCCGCCGTCGAGGTATTCCCAGGCGAAATACGGCAGGCGCCGGCGGGCCATGGCGGCCAGCTCGGCGATGCTCTGCGCGCGGCGGAAGTCGGGGCCGGTCTGGTAGCGGCGCATATGCGGCGGCTCAGGCGTACAGCGCGCCGGGGGCGAGCCAGCGAGCGAAGGCGCCGTCCTCGACCCAGGCCCGCGCGGCGGCGATGTCCGGGGCGAAGTAGCGGTCCTGGTCGTAGGCCGGGACCTGGGCGCGGATCATCTTCAGCACTTCCTGCAGCTGCGGCGAGCTTTGCAGCGGCGCGTGGAATTCCACGCCCTGGGCGGCGGCCAGCAGCTCGATGGCGACCACCGCCGAGCTGTTGCCGGCCATGTCCTGCAGGCGGCGCGCGGCGAAGGTGGCCATGGACACGTGGTCTTCCTGGTTGGCCGAGGTCGGCAGGCTGTCCACCGAGGCCGGGTGGGCGAGGGTCTTGTTCTCCGAGGCCAGGGCTGCCGAGGTCACCTGGGCGATCATGAAGCCGGAGTTGAGCCCGCCTTCCCTGACCAGGAACGCCGGCAGGCCGGACAGCGCCGGGTCCACCAGTTGGGCGATGCGCCGTTCCGACAGGGCGCCGATCTCGGCGATGGCCAGGGCCAGCACGTCGGCGGCCATGGCCACCGGCTCGGCGTGGAAGTTGCCGCCGGAGAGCACGTCGCCGTCGGCGCTGAACACCAGCGGGTTATCCGACACCGCGTTGGCCTCGCGCAGGAACACCCCGGCGGCGAAGCGCAGGTGGTCGAGGCAGGCGCCCATCACCTGGGGCTGGCAGCGCAGGGAGTAGGGGTCCTGCACGCGCTTGCAGTCGATGTGCGACTGGTTGATCTGGCTGTCGTGCAGCAGCTCGCGGTAGAAGGCCGCCACGTCGATCTGCCCGGGCTGGCCACGGACCGCCTGGATGCGCGCGTCGAAGGGCACGTAGGAACCCTTGAGCGCTTCCACCGTCAGGCTGCCGGCGACCACCGCCGAGACGAACAGCTTCTCCGCCGCGAACAGCCCGCGCAGGGCCAGGGCGGTGGACACCTGGGTGCCGTTGATCAGCGCCAGGCCTTCCTTGGGCCCTAGTTCCAGCGGCTCCAGGCCGGCCACTGCCAGGCCTTCCACGGCGTCCATGACGCGGCCCCGGTGGCGTACCTGGCCGACGCCGATGAGCGCCGAGGACATGTGCGCCAGCGGGGCCAGGTCGCCGGATGCGCCCACCGAGCCTTGCGAGGGAATGCACGGATAGACCTGGGCGCGGTACAGCTTGAGCAGCCCGTCTATCACCTCCCTGCGCACACCGGAGAAGCCGCGGGCCAGGGAGGCGATCTTGAGCGCCATGACCAAACCGACGGTGGCATCGTCCAGCAATGGGCCGGTGCCGGTGCAATGGGAGAGGATCAGGTTGCGCTGCAGCCTGGCCAACTGGTCGCCGGGAATGGACGTGCGCGCCAGCAGGCCGAAGCCGGTATTGATGCCGTAGACGGTGCGCTGGCTGGCGATGATCGCGGCCACCGTGCGGGTGCTGGCTTCGATGTCGGCCTGGCAGGCGGGGTCGAGACCGATGTCGGCCTGGTGCTGGTGGATCAGGCGCAATTGGTCGAGGGTGAGTTGGCCTGGGGCGATGAGCACTGTATCGGACATGGGTTGTTCCTGAAGCGTGTACGGCGGCTGCCGCGGGCGGGATGCTATCGGCATGTTTTCCTGTATATACAGGACAGGCAATTCGTGGGCCAATCTTCCCGACCCCGGCGTGGCAGAGGCATCTCCCGGCGCTTCTGCGGTTTTCCGGCTGCCGTTCGTGTCACCTAAGGTTGCACCTGCGTGGGGCCGCTGTGTGCTAAGTGCACAACCGAAGGGCGCGTAGCGCACCGACTTCATTGGCTCCTGGAGGGCCCGTAGCGTCGTTCGCCAGCCTTGTCTCCGGGCTGTCGGGGCGAAGGCCATGTGTTGGGCATATTCTGTGCTTTAGCTGTATATACCGCTTCTCGTGGCGGCATTCCGCGGGCCCCGCCCGTTCCGATAACCCTAGCTGCCGGATGCGCCGGCGTCGTCCAGGAGTCCCCATGAGTCAGAACCTTTCCATTCCCGTGGTCGACATGGCTGGCGTGGCCGGGGGCGACGCTGTAAGCCTGCTGCGTGCCGGGCAGGCGATCCAGCGCGCCTGCACCGAGATTGGCTTCTTCTATATCGTCAACCATGGTGTGCCCCAGCAGGTGATCGACGAGGCCATGGGCGCGGCGCGGGAGTTCTTCGCGCTGCCCTTGGAGGTGAAGGTGCAGGTGGCGGTGAATGCGCGCCATCGCGGCTTCCATCGTATCGGCGGGGCGACCATGTATCAGGCCACGAAGCCGGACCTGAAGGAGTTCTTCAGCATCGGCCTGGAACTGGCGGAAGACGACCCCTGCGTGGTGGCCGGCGAGGCCCTGCGCGGGCCCAACCAGTGGCCGGCGTTCCTGCCGCGGCTGCGCGCCGCGCTGGAGGCCTACTACGCCGCGGTCGGCCGGGCCGGCGCCGACCTGCTGCGCGCCGTGGCGGTCAGCCTGGGGATCGACGAAGACTTCTTCGCCGGCAAGTACCACAAGCCGCTGCAGCGGACCCAGGCCATCTACTATCCACCGCACCCGCCCATGGCCGAGGCCGACCTGTTCGGCGTGGCCCCGCATACCGATTACGGCTGCATCACCCTGTTGTACCAGGACGACAGCGGCGGCCTGCAGGTACGCGAGTTGGGCGGCCAGAGATGGGTGGATGCCACGCCCCTGGCCGGCAGCCTGGTGGTGAACGTCGGCGACCTGCTGGCGCGCTGGTCCAACGACCGCTTCCGTTCGACGCTGCACCGGGTCATCAACAAGTCCGGTCACGAGCGCTACTCCATCGCCACCTTCTTCGACCCCAACTACCAGGCGCTGGTCGATCCGCGCGACCTGGGCATCGGCGACGCGCAGAGCCTCTACCCGCCGGTGAAGGCCGGCGACTACATCCTCAGGCGCATCGACGAATCCATGGCCTACAGGAAAAAGGTACAGGCCTGAGCGGCCCGCCGGTCGATAGCCTTTCCCGGTCATCCGTCGCCCGGGGCGGATGACGCTCCGCGTTGTTACCCGACGATGCCCCGCAACGGGGCGCCGTGCTTCAAAAAGTGTCACCGGCTCCGTTGTGGGTAACACTTCGCCCGTCCATCCCAGCGCTCCCGCACACCGCCAAGGTCCGCCTGCAGCCCAGCAATGGCGCAGTCCAGAGCCCTTTCAGAGAGATTCATGACGGCCGCCGACAAGGTTGGCCCCTCTCATGCATATGCTTGTATGTACAAGCTTATATGTGTGCGGACGTCCTGGGCGTCCGCACACCGAACCCGCCGCCAGGCCGGCCCGTCAGTCAACCGAGTCAGGAGTCATCCCGTGAGCAACTCGAACAACAAATTCCGCGACGTCGAAATCCGCGCCCCGCGCGGCACCCAGCTGAACGCCAAGAGCTGGCTGACCGAAGCCCCGCTGCGCATGCTGATGAACAACCTCGACCCGGAAGTCGCGGAGAACCCCAAGGAGCTGGTGGTGTACGGCGGCATCGGCCGCGCCGCGCGCAACTGGGAGTGCTACGACAAAATCGTCGCCACCCTTAAAGAGCTGAGCGACGACGAGACCCTGCTGGTGCAGTCCGGCAAGCCGGTCGGCGTGTTCAAGACCCACGCCAACGCCCCGCGCGTGCTGATCGCCAACTCCAACCTGGTGCCGCACTGGGCCACCTGGGAACACTTCAACGAACTGGACGCCAAGGGCCTGGCCATGTACGGCCAGATGACCGCCGGCAGCTGGATCTACATCGGCAGCCAGGGCATCGTCCAGGGCACCTACGAAACCTTCGTCGAAGCCGGCCGCCAGCACTATGACGGCAACCTCAAGGGCCGCTGGGTGCTGACCGCCGGCCTGGGCGGCATGGGCGGCGCCCAGCCGCTGGCCGCGACCCTGGCCGGCGCCTGCTCGCTGAACATCGAGTGCCAGCAGAGCCGCATCGACTTCCGCCTGCGCAGCCGCTACGTCGACGAACAGGCCAAGGACCTGGACGACGCCCTGGCGCGCATCGCCAAGTACACCGCCGAAGGCAAGGCCATCTCCATCGCCCTGCTGGGCAACGCCGCCGAAATCCTCCCGGAGCTGGTGCGCCGCGGCGTGCGCCCGGACATGGTCACCGACCAGACCAGCGCCCACGACCCGCTCAACGGCTACCTGCCGATCGGCTGGACCTGGGAGCAGTACCGCGACCGCGCGCAGACCGAGCCGGCCGCCGTGGTCAAGGCCGCCAAGCAGTCCATGGCCGTGCACGTCAAAGCCATGCTCGACTTCCAGAAGCAGGGCGTGCCGACCTTCGACTACGGCAACAACATCCGCCAGATGGCCAAGGAAGAGGGCGTGGCCAACGCCTTCGACTTCCCCGGCTTCGTTCCGGCCTACATCCGCCCGCTGTTCTGCCGTGGCATCGGCCCGTTCCGCTGGGCCGCGCTGTCGGGCGACGCCGAGGACATCTACAAGACCGACGCCAAGGTCAAGGAGCTGATCCCCGACGACGCCCACCTGCACCGCTGGCTGGACATGGCCAAGGAGCGCATCAGCTTCCAGGGCCTGCCGGCGCGCATCTGCTGGGTCGGCCTGGGCCAGCGCGCCAAGCTCGGCCTGGCGTTCAACGAGATGGTCCGCAGCGGCGAGCTGAAGGCGCCGATCGTGATCGGCCGCGACCACCTGGACTCCGGCTCGGTTGCCAGCCCGAACCGCGAGACCGAGGCCATGCAGGACGGCTCCGACGCCGTGTCCGACTGGCCGCTGCTCAACGCCCTGCTGAACACCGCCAGCGGCGCCACCTGGGTTTCGCTGCACCACGGCGGCGGCGTGGGCATGGGCTTCTCGCAGCACTCGGGGATGGTGATCGTCTGCGACGGCACCGACGAAGCCGCAGCGCGCATCGCCCGCGTGCTGACCAACGACCCGGGCACCGGCGTGATGCGCCATGCCGACGCCGGCTACCAGATCGCCATCGACTGCGCCAAGGAACAGGGCCTGAACCTGCCGATGATCACCGGCAAGTGAGCGGACGATGATGAGCAGCGTGACTGAAATACCCGCCGCGCGGCCTCTGCAGGGCGTGCGGGTGCTGGACCTGAGCCGCGTGCTGGCCGGGCCGCACTGCACCGCCATGCTCGCCGACCTGGGCGCCGAGGTGATCAAGTTCGAGGTACCGGGGCATGGAGACGACAGTCGCCACCTCGGCCCGTTCAAGGACGGCGAGAGCGTCTACTTCGGCCTGATAAACCGCGGCAAGCGCAGCGTCGAGCTGGACTTCAAGGCGCCCGCCGACCTGGCCCGCTTCCGCGAGCTGGTGGCCGGGGCCGACGTGGTGGTGGAGAACTTCCGCCCCGGGGTCACCCAGCGCCTGGGTATCGATTTCGACAGCCTCAAGGCGCTGAATCCGAAGCTGATCTACGCCAGCATCTCCGGGTTCGGCCAGAGCGGCCCGCTGTCGCGGCGCCCGGCCTACGACATCGTCGCCCAGGCGATGTCCGGGCTGATGAGCGTCACCGGTTTCGCCGAGACCGGCCCGACCCGCAGCGGCGAAGCCCTCGGCGACCTGTGCGCCGGCGTCTACGCGGCCTGGGCGATCAGCAGCGCGCTGTTCGCCCGCGAGCGCGGCGCCGGCGCCCAGTACATCGACGTGGCCATGTTCGACGTGCTGGTCAGCCTGCAGATGACCGGGCTTTCCAATCTGTTCGCCCATGGCCGCGCGCCGGGCCTGGTGGGCAACCGCCACCCCGTTTCGACGCCCTTCGACACCTACCGCGCCGCCGACGGCCTGGTGGTGATCGCGGTGGCCAGCGACAAGCTGTTCGGGCGCTTCTGCGAAAGCATCGGACGCGCTGAGCTGGCCGACGACCCGCGCTTCGCCGACGACCCCTCGCGCACCCGGAACGAGCAGGCCCTGCGCGCCGAGATCGAGGCCTGGACCGGTCGCCACAGCGTCGAGCAGGCCTGCGACCTGCTGCTGGACGCCGGGGTGCCGGCCTCGCCGGTGTGGAACCTCGCCGAGGCCACCGGCAGCGAGCAGGCCCAGGTGCGCCAACTGCTGCTGCAGCCGGGCGACGGCCTGCCGCCGCTGGTGCCGCAGCCGGTGTTCTTCAACGGGCGCAAGCCCCATGTCACGAGTCGTGCGCCGCGCCTGGGAGAAAGCAACGCCGCGTTCGGCCTCGAGGAAAAAGCGGGAGCTGTGAATGAACTTTGATATCGACACCACCGAGCAGGCCATCGTCGACGCCGCCGAGCGCGTATGCCGCGAGGTGCTGGCTGCCAATGCGCAGCGCTACGACGAGACCGAGAGCTTTTGCGCAGACAGCCTGCGGGCCCTGGGCGAGCTGGGCTTCATGGGCATCAACCTGCCCGAGCAGTACGGCGGCTTCGGCATCGGCAGCCTGGCCATGAGCGCGGTGGTCGAGGCGGTGGCCGCGGCCTGTGCTTCCACCGCCTCGGCGTTGACCGCGCATTTCCTGGCCACCGACTCCATCCTCATCGGCGGCACCGAGGCGCAGCGCCAGGAATGGCTGCCGCGCTGCGCCAGCGGCGAGTTGCTGGGCGCCTTCGGCCTCACCGAGCCGGCCGCCGGCTCCAACCCCGCGGACATGCGCACCCGCGCCGTGCGCGAGGCGGGCGGCTGGCGCATTCGCGGCAGCAAGCACTACATCACCAACGCCGCCGAAGCCGATTTCATCGTGCTCTATGCCAAGACCGACGCCGAGGCCGGCGCCCGTGGCATCAGCGCCTTCATGGTTCCCAAGGGCACCGAGGGCGTGAGCTTCTCCAGCCCGGAGAAGACCATGGGCCTGCGCGGCAGCACCATCTACGAGCTGGCGCTGGACTGCTGGTTGCCGGACTCGGCGCTGCTGGGCGCCGAGAACCAGGGCTTCCGCACCGCCATGGAAGTGCTGGACCGCGGTCGCGTGGAAGTCGCCGCCATGTCCCTGGGCATCGCCCGCGCGGCCATGGAATATGCGCTCAAGTGGGTGGACGAACGGCAGATCGGTCCCAAGCCGCTGTCGGCCTACCAGGGAACCCAATGGCGCATCGCCGACATGCACGCGCAATTCGAGGCCGCGCGCCTGCTGACCCAGAAGGCCGCGGCGCGGCGCGACAGCGGCCAGCGCTTCAGCCTGGAATCGGCCACCGCCAAGCTGTTCGCCGCCGAGGCCTGCGGCTACATCACCGACGCCGCGCTGCAGCTGCATGGCGGCTACGGCTACATCCGCGACCTGCCGCTGGAGCGCTTCGTGCGTGATGCGCGCATCCTGCGGATCTTCGAGGGCACCTCGGAAGTACAGAAGATCATCATCTCCCGCGCTGTGCTGGAGAACGCCCGCCAGTGACGGTGGGCTGGCGGGCGGCGCGCCGCCCGCGACGTATCGGGAATCGCTGTGCATAACAACAATGGCGCGGCCGCCACGAGCGACCGCGAGCGAGGAGAGCTTCATGGCTGGTAAGTCCCTGATCGAAACCCGTTCCATCGACTACATCCCCGAGCGCGAGCGGCACGGACGCCTGTTCAGCCAGTTCACCCTGTGGTTCGGCTGCAACCTGCAGATCACCGCCATCGTCACCGGGGCGCTGGCCGTGGTGCTGGGCGGCGATGTGTTCTGGTCGCTGATCGGCCTGTTCATCGGTCAGGTCTTCGGCGGCGCGGTCATGGCCCTGCACGGTGCCCAGGGGCCCAAGCTGGGGCTGCCGCAGATGATCTCCAGCCGCGTGCAGTTCGGCGTGCTCGGCGCGGTCATCCCGCTGGTGCTGGTGTGCGTCATGTACGTGGGCTTCAACGCCACCGGCGCAGTGCTGGCCGGGCAGGCGGTGAGCGCGTTGCTGGGGGTGAGCGAGAGCGCCGGCATCCTGATCTTCGCCGCGGTCATCGTGGTGCTGACTGTCTGCGGCTACCGCGTCATCCATGCGCTGGGCAAGGTCGCCAGCGTGATCGGGGTGCTGGCCTTCGTCTATCTGTTCGTGCGCCTGCTGTCGGCCAACGACATAGGCGCGCTGCTGGACAACCGCCACTTCGCCTGGAGCAGCTTCCTGCTCGCGGTGTCGCTGTCGGCGTCCTGGCAGATCGCCTTCGGTCCCTACGTGGCCGACTATTCGCGCTACCTGCCCAGCGGCACCTCGTCGCTGAAGACCTTCTTCGCCGTCGGCGCCGGCTCGGTGCTCGGCTCGCAGGCCTCCATGGTCCTCGGCGTGTTCGCCGCCGCCCTGGCCGGCAAGGCCTTTTCCGGCCAGCCGGTGGCCTACATCGTCGGCCTCGGCGCCAGCGGCCTGATGGCCTCGGCGCTGTTCTTCAGCGTGGCCCTGGGCAAGGTGACCATCTCCACGCTCAACGCCTACGGCAGCTTCATGTGCATCGCCACCATCATCAGTGGCTTCCGCGGGCAGCTGAGCATCTCCCGCGTCCAGCGCCTGGTGTTCGTGCTGGGCATCGTCGGGCTGTCCACCGCCCTGGCGCTGGCCGGGCAGCATTCGTTCCTGACGGCCTTCAAGTCCTTCCTGCTGTTCCTCCTGGCCTTCTTCACCCCCTGGAGCGCGATCAACCTGGTGGACTACTACTGCATCACCCGCGAACGCTATGACATTCCGGCCCTGGGCGACCCGGATGGCCGCTACGGGCGCTGGAACTGGACCGGCATCGGCGTCTATGCCTTCGGCGTTCTGGTGCAGATGCCGTTCATCGATACCGCCTTCTTCAGCGGCCCGATGGTGGAGAAGCTGGGGGGTGTGGACATCTCCTGGCTGGTCGGCCTGGTGCTGCCGGCCATGGTCTACTACTTCCTGGCACGCGGTGATGTGCGCCATGTGCCGACGCAGATGGTGCTGCCCGAACGGCCGTGATACGAGGGGATTGCATGAAACAGCTCTGGCACAACTGCCACGCCGCCACCATGGCCGGCGGCAAGTACTCGATCATCGAGGACGCCGCGATCCTCACCGAGGGCGCGCGCATCCACTGGATCGGCCCACACGCCGAACTGCCGCTGCACGAGGTGCAGCGCAGCCACGACCTGGGCGGCGCCTGGCTGACCCCGGGGCTGATCGATTGCCACACCCACCTGGTGTTCGGTGGCGACCGCAGCGCCGAATTCGAGCTGCGCCTGCAAGGCGTCAGCTACGCGGAGATTGCCGCCGCCGGCGGCGGTATCGCCAGCACCGTGCGCGCCACCCGCGAGGCCAGCGAGGAAGAATTGCTGGCCAGCGCCATCAAGCGCGCGCGGCCGCTGCTGGCCGACGGCGTGACCGTGCTGGAAGTGAAGTCCGGCTACGGCCTGGACCTGCCCAGCGAGCGCAAGATGCTGCGCGTGGCGCGGCGCCTGGGCGAGGTGCTGCCGGTGACGGTGCGCGCCACCTGCCTGTCGGCCCATGCCCTGCCGCCGGAATACGCCAATCGTGCCGACGACTACATCGAGCTGATCTGCGCGGAAATCCTCCCGGCGCTGGCGCAGGAAGGCCTGGTGGACGCGGTGGATGCCTTCTGCGAGCACCTGGCGTTCTCCCCGGCGCAGGTCGAGCGGGTGTTCCAGGCCGCCAAGGCGTTGGGGCTGCCGGTGAAGCTGCACGCCGAGCAGCTGTCGTCGCTGCATGGCTCCAGCCTGGCGGCGCGCTACCAGGCGCTGTCCGCCGACCACCTGGAATTCATGACCGAGGAAGACGCCATCGCCATGGCCAGGGCCGGCACCGTCGCGGTGCTGCTGCCGGGCGCCTTCTTCGTCCTGCGCGAAACCCAGCTGCCGCCGATGGACGCCCTGCGCAAGCACGGCGTGGCCATCGCCCTGGCCAGCGACCTCAACCCCGGCACCTCGCCGGCGCTGTCGCTGCGCCTGATGCTGAACATGGGCTGCACCGCCTTCCGCCTGACCCCGGAAGAAGCGCTGGCCGGCGTCACCTTGCACGCCGCCCGCGCCCTGGGCCTGGAAGCCGACCACGGCAGCCTGGAGGCGGGCAAGCTCGCCGACTTCGTCGCCTGGGACATCCAGCGCCCGGCCGAGCTGGCCTACTGGCTCGGCGGCGACCTGCCCAAGCGCATCATCCGTCACGCAGAGGAAGTCTCCTGTGGATAACGTACTGAGCTTCAGCCGCGGCCGCGTGCCGCTGCTGGTGAGCATGCCGCACCCCGGCACGCGCCTGACCCCGGCCGTGGAAGCCGGCCTGGTGGACGAGGCGAAGGAACTGGCCGACACCGACTGGCACATCCCGCGCCTCTACGACTTCGCCCGCGAGCTGGGCGCCAGCACCCTGGCGGCGAACTACTCGCGCTACGTCATCGACCTCAACCGCCCGGCCGACGACAAGCCGCTGTACAGCACGGCCACCACCGGCCTGTATCCGGACACCTTGTTCGACGGCCGCCCGCTGTTCCACGAAGGCCAGGCGCCCTCGGCCGAGGAGCGCGCGCGTTACCTGGCGGAAGTCTGGACGCCGTACCACCGCACGCTGGCCGAGGAGCTGGCGCGGCTGAAGGCCGAGTTCGGCTACGCCCTGCTGTGGGACGCGCACTCGATCCGTTCGCACATTCCGCACCTGTTCGACGGCAAGCTGCCGGACTTCAACATCGGCACCAACTCCGGCAACAGCTGCCCGGCGGACCTCGCCGAGCGCCTGCAGGCGGTGTGCGCCGAAGCCGAGGGCTACAGCCACGTGCTCAACGGGCGCTTCAAGGGCGGCCACATCACCCGCCATTACGGCCAGCCCGGGCAGCACGTGCACGCGGTACAACTGGAGCTCGCGCAGTGCAACTACATGGATGAACAGGCGCCCTTCGCCTACCGCGAAGACCTGGCCGGCCCGACCGCCGCGGTGCTGCGCAAGATGCTGGAGACCTTCCTGGCCTGGGGCCGGGAGCGTTACGGCCGTTGACGAAACGCCCGCGCACGGCGCTTGCCGAGATGCTTTTCGTAGGGTGGGCGTAGGAGCGGGCCCTGCCCGCGATTCGCGCGCAGGGCGCGCTCCTACATGGGGACGCTGTGGGTGGGGCAGCGTAGGAGCGGATCTCATCCGCGAATCGCGCCGATATGTCCTGCTATCGCGGACAAGGTCCGCTACGGGGGGAGGAATACCGTGCTTCCCGACAACCTGTAGGAGCGGGCCCTGCCCGCGATATCGCGCGCAGGGCGCGCTCCTACAGGGGAATGGCGTGGGTGGGGCAGCGTAGGAGCGGATCCCATCCGCGAATCGCGCCGATATGTCCGGCTATCGCGGACAAGGTCCGCTCCTACAGGGGGCGCCTGACAATCGTAGGATGGGTTGAGCGAAGCGATACCCATCACCGTGACCGCATGGGTTTCGCAAGCTCAACCCATCCTACGAAAAGCCTCTCGGCGCGGGGCGCGCGGTCATTCCCAATCCAGCCGGGCCAGCTTCCACTCGCCGTCGTCCAGCCACCACTCCAGCTTCACGTCGTACAGGCGCGCGCTGTCGGGGATCAGCCCCTCGGCGCCGGTCAGGCCGACCTTGGCCTCGGTGTAGCCGCGGCGCGAGACCGCCGGGTCGATCCAGCTGTTCTTCGCCGGGGCGAGCACGCCGATCTTCTGGTGACGGAGGAACAGCACCGCCATGGTGCGCCGGGCCCAGTCGCGGTCGTTGACCTGCTGGGCGCGGAAGTCGTCGGCCAGTTGGTCGAGCACGGCGCCGGTCTTCTTCGCTTCGATGTTCGCCTACAATTGCTGCACGGCGGCTTCCAGGGCGGCTTGCGGGTCGTCCTTGCCGCAGCCGGCGAGCAGGGCGAGGCACAGCAGCAGGGGCAGGGCGAGGGGCCTGGCCAGCATGTCGAACTCCTTTTCGGAATGAAGATAAGCCCGGCACCGTAGCGCAGACGCGCCCCCCGCGGCCACGCCGGGAGTGTTTCCAAAGTTCGCCGTTCAGCGCGCCAGGAGGAACTGCCCGGGGTCGATGAAGAACATCTTCTTCCAGCCCTGGGTCTCGTCGGTGGCCGCCCAGGGCCGCGGCAGCAGCGACAGCACCGCGTAGTGCAGGTGCGGCGGCTTGCCGGCGGCGTTGCCCGAGCTGCCCACCGCGCCGACCACCTGGCCACGGCCCACCGGTTGCAGCGGCGCCACGTTCCAGGCCTGCAGGTGCGCCAGGTAGTGCAGGCGCCATTTCGGCCCGAGGATCAGCACCACCTTGCCGCCCAGGCCGATCTCGCCGCGGTACAGCACCAGCCCCGGCACCGGCGACAGCGCCGGGGCGCCGGCGTCGGCGAAGATGTCGATGCCCTTGTGCACCCCGGAAATGCCCCAGGGTTCGTACCAGAACGAACGGCGGTTCCAGTCGCGCTGGCTGGCGCCCTGCACCGGGATGACCGGGCGTTCCGGCAACAGCATCGGCAGGACCAGCAGCGCCGCGAGCAGCAGGAGCCAGCGGCGTTTCATACCTGCAGGCCCAGGTGGCGGATCAGCGGCGCCGGCGCGGCCAGGCGTTCCCAGACGTCGTCGAGCAGTTCGGCGGGATAGAAGGAGGGCAGGGCGGTCAGGTCGGCGCGCGGCACCCAGGCCACCTCGTGGATGGCGAACTCGTCGCCGCCCAGGCCGCGCAGGTTGTCCAGGCTCAGGTCGCCGCGCCAGGCGTCGACGCGGTAGAACAGCTCCATGTGGAAGCGCCCGGCCAGCGGCTCGGCGAACTCGCGGACGTACACCAGCGGCCCGACCTCCACTTCCAGCCCGGTTTCCTCGCGGCATTCGCGCTTCACGGTGTCGCGCGTCGATCGGTCGCTGTGCGACTCGAAGCCGCCGCCCGGGGGAATCCAGTAGACGTCGCCGTCGACCTCGTGGCGCACCAGCAGGATGCTCTGCTCGCGGACCAGCAGGCCGGCGGCGCGGATGCGGTGTTGCAGTGGGTTCATCGCCAGTCGAGCCTCGCCAGCTTCCAGGTGTCACCGTCGCGTCGCCATTCCAGGCTTACGCTGTAGGGGCGGTTGCGCCTGCGCTCGGGCAGCAGGTCGTCGCCGCCGGTCAGCGCCAGTTCCGCCCGGGAGTGGCCGACGTCGGCATAGTTGCGGTCGACGCGGCTGCTGCGGCCCAGGGTGATGAAGCGCACCCGCGGCTGCTGGACGAACAGCTGCGCCAGGGTCCGGCGCACCCAGTCGCGGTCGTACTCGCCCTGGGCGCGGAAATCCTCGTGCAACTGCGCCAGCACGGCGCTGGTGGCGCGCTCGTCGAGGTTGCGCTGCAGCTGGCGCACCGCGTCGTTCAACTGGTCCTGGGGGGAGTCGCTGCTGCACCCGCCCAGCAGACAAATGACGCACAGCAGGCAAAGATACAACTTCCTCGGCATCCCGAGTGAACTCCTTTATCGGTTTTGCGCGGGCACAGGTATCATGCCGGACACGCAAGGGATGGTATCCGGTCGAGGGACGGACCGTACGTAAAGATTCAGGAGTGCGCCATGCAGCTTTTGTATCCGGAAATCAAGCCTTACGCCCGGCACCAGCTGGCCGTCGATGAACCGCACGTCCTCTACGTGGATGAAAGCGGCATACCGGACGGCCTGCCGGTGCTTTTCGTGCACGGCGGCCCGGGTGCCGGTTGCGACGCCCTGTCCAGGCGCTTCTTCGACCCCAACCTGTACCGCATCGTCACCTTCGACCAGCGCGGCTGCGGGCGCTCCACGCCCTTCGCCAGCCTGGACGACAACACCACCTGGCACCTGGTGGCCGACATGGAGCGCATCCGCCAGCACCTGGGCATCGAGAAATGGGTGCTGTTCGGCGGCTCCTGGGGCTCGACGCTGTCGCTGGCCTACGCCCAGACGCACCCCGAGCGCGTCCACGCCCTGGTCCTGCGCGGCATCTTCCTGTGCCGCCCGCAGGATCTGCGCTGGTTCTACCAGGAAGGCGCCAGCCAGCTGTTCCCCGACTACTGGGAGGACTACCTGGCGCCTATCCCGGCGGACGAGCGCGGCGACCTCATGCAGGCCTTCCGCAAGCGCCTGGTGGGCAGCGACCAGATCGCCCAGATGCACGCCGCGCGCGCCTGGTCCACCTGGGAAGGGCGCACCGCGACGCTGCGGCCCAACCCGGCGGTGGTCGACCGCTTCAGCGATCCGCACCGCGCGCTGTCCATCGCCCGCATCGAGAACCACTACTTCGTCAACGCCGCCTTCCTCGAACCGGACCAGCTGCTGCGCGACATGCACCGCATCGCCCACCTGCCCGGCGTCATCGTGCACGGCCGCTACGACGTGGTCTGCCCGCTGGACAACGCCTGGGCGCTGCACAAGGCCTGGCCGAACAGCGAGCTGCAGATCGTCCGCGACGCCGGCCACGCCGCCAGCGAGCCGGGCATCGCCGATGCCCTGGTGCGCGCCACCAACGAAATCGGCCGGCGCCTGCTGAACCTGCCCCCGGAGGCCGAATGAAGGGGCTGATCCAGCGGGTGAGCGCCGCACGGGTGGAAGTCGACGGGGAAATCGTCGGCGCCATCGACCAGGGCCTGCTGGCGCTGGTCGGCGTGGAGCCCCAGGACGACGAGGCGAGCGCCCAGCGGCTGCTGCACAAGCTGCTTAACTATCGAGTGTTCGCCGATATTGAAGGTAAGATGAACCTTTCTCTGGGCGATGTCGGCGGCGGCCTGCTGCTGGTCTCGCAGTTCACCCTGGCCGCCGACACCCGCAAGGGCCTGCGGCCGAGCTTTTCCAGCGCGGCGCCGCCAGCCCGGGGCGCCGAGTTGTTCGAACATCTCGTGGATCAGGCACGAGCCCGTCATCCGCTGGTCGCTACCGGCCGGTTCGGCGCCAACATGCAGGTCCACCTGGTCAACGACGGGCCGGTGACCTTTCTTCTGGAGGCGTGAACAGGCGGCAGTCCGTAATCGGGCCGCAGGATGATGGCAACTCGCATGCGACTAGAACAATGGCTCCCCGGAAGCCCAGGCCACAAGGCCGGGCAAGGGTTCTTCGCAATCGCGGGGAATCATTCGGGCTCACCGGGGTCGGAATTCAATCGCCGGCACTTTGGCATTGCCAGGGTCGGCCTTGGTTTTTTCAAGTTCACGGACGAGGGGGACTCGTGATTTTTCGTTCCGTTCAACACACCGCTTCCCGTAATTTCCTGCGCGACCTGATGCTGGTCGGCTCCGCTTTCCTGGCCCTGGGCGCCTCTCACGCCTGGGCTTTCACCATCGATGACGTCGCCGGCGAGGCGAAGAAGCTGGCCAGCGAGAAGTACAGCGCGCCGACCAGCAACCTGCCGTCGGTATTCAGCGAGATGAAATTCGCCGACTACCAGCAGATCCGCTTCCGCATGGACAAGGCCTACTGGGCCGACGAGAAGGAGCCGTTCAAGCTCAGCTTCTATCACCAGGGCATGCACTTCGATACCCCGGTGAAGATCAACGAGGTGACGGCCACCAGCGTCAAGGAGATCAAGTACGATCCCGCGCGTTTCGACTTCGGTACGCTGCAGTTCGACGCCAATGCCACCAAGGACCTCGGTTACGCCGGGTTCCGCGTGCTCTACCCGATCAACAAGGCCGACAAGCTCGACGAGATCGCCACCTTCCTCGGCGCCAGCTACTTCCGCGTGGTCGGCAAGGGCCACGTCTACGGCCTGTCCGCCCGCGGCCTGGCGCTGGACACCGCGCTGCCCTCCGGCGAGGAGTTCCCGCGCTTCCGCGAGTTCTGG
This sequence comes from Pseudomonas sp. NBRC 100443, assembly GCF_030268185.1. Lineage (NCBI taxonomy): Bacteria > Pseudomonadati > Pseudomonadota > Gammaproteobacteria > Pseudomonadales > Pseudomonadaceae > Pseudomonas > Pseudomonas sp. NBRC 100443. Next base: position 133,517 of record NZ_BSQE01000013.1, on the reverse strand, counting down.
ATCGAGAAACCCAAGCCCCAGGACAAGCACCTGGTGATCTACGCCCTGCTCGACTCGCCGCGCGCCACCGGCGCCTACCGCCTGGTCCTGCGCCCCGGCAAGGACACCGTGGTCGACGTGCAGGCCAAGGTGTTCCTGCGCGACAAGGTCACCAAGCTCGGCCTGGCGCCGCTGACCAGCATGTTCCTGTTCGGCTCCAACCAGCCCTCGGAGCAGCACAACTTCCGTCCGGAGCTGCATGACTCCACCGGCCTGCAGATCCATGCCGGCAACGACGAGTGGATCTGGCGCCCGCTGAACAACCCGAAACACCTGTCGGTGAGCAGCTACGCGGTGGAGAACCCGAAAGGCTTCGGCCTGCTCCAGCGCGGCCGCGAGTTCAGCCGCTACGAAGACCTGGACGACCGCTACGACCTGCGCCCGAGCCTGTGGATCGAGCCGCGCGGCGACTGGGGCAAGGGCAGCGTCGAGCTGGTCGAGATCCCCACCCCGGACGAGACCAACGACAACATCGTCGCCTTCTTCAACCCGGAGAAACGCCCGGAGGCCGGCCAGCCGCTGGAATACGCCTACCGCATGCACTGGACCATGGACGAGGACGCCCTGCACTCGCAGAAGGTCGCCCAGGTCAAGCAGACCCTGCGCTCGGTGGGTGACGTCAAGCAGGCCAACCTGATCCGCCAGCCCGACGGCAGCACCGCCCTGGTGGTGGACTTCGAGGGCGCCAACCTCAAGGTCCTGCCGGCCGACGCCGCGGTGACCACCCAGGTGAGCACCGACGACAACGCCGAGGTCAAGGAAAACAACCTGCGCTACAACCCTGTGACCCAGGGCTGGCGCCTGACCCTGCGGATCAAGGTGAAGGATCCGAAGAAGCCGACCGAAATGCGTGCGGCCCTGGTCAAAGATGGACAGACCCTGTCCGAAACCTGGAGCTACCAGCTGCCTGCCGATGAATAACACGACCACCCACAAGGCTCCGCTGGGCGAATACCTCGAGCACCTTCCGCTGACCGCGGAAGGGCGCGAGCGCCTGGCGCGCAGCGCTTCCTTCAGTGACCTGCACCAGCGCCTGGCGGAGGAGGCCGGCACCGCGCCGGTCGCCACCGACGATGCGGCGCTGGGCTCCATCGGCCCGCGCCTGCTGCTCGGCTACGGCCAGGAGCTGCAGGAAACCGGCATGCTCGGCCTGGACGACAACGGCCGCGCCTACCTCAAAGCGGCGCCGCCGATCCAGCGCACCAAGGTGCTGCCCGAACCCTGGCGGACCAACGTGCTGGTGCGCGGCTGGCGCCGCCTGCTCGGCCGCGGCAACCCGTCCAAGCCCGTGCGCGACCTGCCCAAGGCGCGCTGGCAGCGGGTCGGCTCGCTGCGCCGGATGATCCTGCTGCTGCTGATGCTCGGCCAGACCAGCATCGCCACCTACTACATGAAGGGCATCCTGCCGTACCAGGGCTGGGCGCTGATCGACCTGGAAGAGATCAACCGCCAGACCTGGCTGCAGACCCTGCAGCAGGTGCTGCCGTACCTGATCCAGTTCGGCGTGCTGCTGCTCTTCGCCATCCTCTTCTGCTGGGTCTCGGCCGGTTTCTGGACCGCGCTGATGGGCTTCTGGGAGCTGCTCAGCGGCCGCGACCGCTACCGCATCTCCGGCAGCAGCGCCGGCAACGAGCCGATCGCGGCCGACGCGCGCACCGCCATCGTCATGCCGATCTGCAACGAGGACGTGCCGCGGGTCTTCGCCGGCCTGCGCGCCACCTTCGAGTCGGTGGCCGCCAGCGGCGAGCTGGAGCACTTCGACTTCTTCGTCCTCAGCGACACCTACCAGGCCGACATCGCCGTGGCCGAGGAGCAGGCCTGGATCGAGCTGTGCCAGGAGACCAAGGGCTTCGGCAAGCTGTTCTACCGCCGCCGCCGCCGGCGGGTGAAGCGCAAGAGCGGCAACATCGACGACTTCTGCCGGCGCTGGGGCAGCCAGTACAAGTACATGGTGGTGATGGACGCCGACAGCGTGATGAGCGGCGACTGCCTGGCCAAGCTGGTGCGGCTGATGGAAGCCAACCCGGAGGCGGGGATCATCCAGACCGCGCCCAAGGCCTCGGGCATGGACACCCTCTATGCGCGCATGCAGCAGTTCGCCACCCGTGTGTACGGCCCGCTGTTCACAGCCGGCCTGCACTTCTGGCAGCTGGGCGAGTCGCACTACTGGGGCCACAACGCAATCATCCGCATGAAGCCCTTCATCGAGCACTGCGCCCTGGCGCCGCTGCCGGGCAAGGGCTCGTTCTCCGGGGCCATCCTCTCCCACGACTTCGTCGAGGCCGCGCTGATGCGCCGCGCCGGCTGGGGCGTGTGGATCGCCTACGACCTGGAGGGCAGCTACGAGGAATTGCCGCCGAACCTGCTGGACGAGCTCAAGCGCGACCGCCGCTGGTGCCACGGCAACCTGATGAACTTCCGCCTGTTCCTGGTCAAGGGCATGCACCCGGTGCACCGCGCGGTGTTCCTCACCGGGGTGATGTCCTACCTGTCGGCGCCGCTGTGGTTCTTCTTCCTGGTGCTGTCCACCGCGCTGCTGGCGGTGCACCAGTTGATGGAGCCGCAGTACTTCCTGGAGCCGCGCCAGCTGTTCCCGATCTGGCCGCAGTGGCACCCGGAGAAGGCCATCGCGCTGTTCTCCACCACCCTGACCCTGCTGTTCCTGCCCAAGCTGCTCAGCGTCATGCTGATCTGGGCCAAGGGCGCCAAGGCCTTCGGTGGCGTGGTCAAGGTCACCCTGAGCATGCTCCTGGAGATGCTCTTCTCGGTGCTGCTGGCGCCGGTGCGCATGCTCTTCCACACCCGCTTCGTGCTGGCCGCGTTCCTCGGCTGGGAAGCGCAGTGGAAGTCGCCGCAGCGTGACGACGACGCCACGCCCTGGAGCGAGGCGCTGCGCCGCCACGGTATGCAGACCCTGCTGGGCCTGGCCTGGGCGCTGCTGGTGGTGTGGCTGAACCCGCGCTTTTTGTGGTGGCTGTCGCCCATCGTCGGTTCGCTGATGCTGTCCATCCCGGTGTCGGTGATCACCAGCCGCGTCAACCTGGGCCTGGCCTCGCGCGACGAGAAGCTGTTCCTCATCCCCGAGGAATACGACACCCCGCGCGAGCTGCGTTCCACCGACGAGTACACCTACCAGAACCGCTGGCAGGCGCTGAAGGACGGCTTCGTCCGCAGCGTTTCCGACCCGCTGCTCAACGCCCTGGCCTGCGCCATGGGCACCGCGCGCCACGCCCGCTCCGAGGCCATCGAGGCGGCGCGCCAGCGGCGTGTGCAGCAGGCTCTGGAAGGCGGCCCGCAGGCCGTCGCCGGCGAGGCCCGCCTGGCCCTGCTGAGCGACCCGGTGGCGCTCTCGCGCCTGCACCTGCAGGTGTGGGAAGGCGGCCACGAGAACTGGCTGGAGCCTTGGCGCAAGTCGGTGCAGGCCGACGCGCACAGCCCGGCATTGCCGCTGGCGCCGCCGGCCGGCGCCGGCGTGGGCCTGCCCGCCGCGCAGTCCTGACCGCGAGCCGCTCCCCGTCGCCAGGCGGGGAGTGGCAACGCCTTGCAACGGTTTTCCCGGCGCTTTACTGCTGCTAACCTGCGCCATCGATCCAGAAAGACTCCCGACGGACGGCGACAGAGGGTAGGATTCGCACCCTTCAGCGCCCGGCGAGGCTTCGCGCGGCATAAAGACCGCCACTGGATGCCGTGCCGACGTGCGCACGACTCAATTTCGACTGTCTGGGAGTGTGGGGAATGAAAAAGTATCTGGCATCGCTGCTGCTGGGCGTCTGCGCCCTGGCCGGCGTGGGCGCGGCACAGGCCGGCGCGGTGGATGACGCGGTCAAGCGCGGCAGCCTGCGGGTGGGCATGGACCCGACCTACATGCCGTTCGAGATGACCAACAAGCGTGGCCAGATCGTCGGCTTCGAGGTCGACCTGCTCAAGGCCATGGCCAAGGCCATGGGCGTCAAGCTGGAGCTGGTCTCCACCAGCTACGACGGCATCATCCCGGCGCTGCTGACCGACAAGTTCGACATGATCGGCTCGGGCATGACCCTGACCCAGGAACGCAACCTGCGGGTCAACTTCTCCGATCCCTTCATCGTGGTCGGCCAGACCCTGCTGATCCGCAAGGAGCTGGAAGGCACCATCAAGTCCTACAAGGACCTGAACGACGCCAAGTACCGCATCACCTCGAAGATCGGCACCACCGGCGAGTTCGTCGCCAAGAAGCAGCTGTCCAAGGCCCAGTACCACGGCTTCGACAACGAGCCCGAGGCGGTCATGGACGTGGTCAACGGCAAGGCCGACGCCTTCATCTACGACTCGCCCTACAACGTGGTCGCGGTCGGCAAGTTCGGCGCCGGCAAGCTGGTGTTCCTCGACCAGCCGTTCACCTACGAGCCGCTGGCCTTCGGCCTGAAGAAGGGTGACTACGACTCGATCAACTGGATCAACAACTTCCTCAAGCAGATCCACGAGGACGGGACCTACGATCGTCTGCACGACAAGTGGTTCAAGAGCACCGACTGGCTGAAGGACATGGAATAATCCGCGTCCGACGCTGTTCGACCCGACGCGCAGGCCCCGGCCTGCGCGTTCGCATTTTCACGGTAAAGATACGTGACTAGAAGCAAACGCCCCACCTGGCCCTGGCATGGGCTGACCGCGCTGATCCTCCTGCTGATCGGCCTGGCCATCTGGTATTCCACCTCGCTGATTTCCTACGAGTGGCGCTGGAACCGCGTTCCCCAGTACTTCGCCTACCAGGCGGAGGAACCGCAACGTGCGGACGCCGTCTCGCGGGTGGAGAAGATCGAGGATTCCGGCCGCGAGGCCCGCGTCACCCTGGTCGACGACGACGGCAAACAGCAGGTGCTGAACGTGGCCGGCGACAGCCTGCAGTTCTCCGAGAACGACGACGTCGGCGAAGGCGACGTGGTCGGCGTGCAGCGCCACTGGGCCGCCGGCCCGCTGGCCTGGGGCCTGTGGACCACGCTGTGGATCTCCTTCGTCTCCGGCGCGATCGGCCTGGCCATCGGCCTGTTCACCGGCCTCTGCCGGCTGTCGAAGAACCCCACGCTGCACGACCTCTCGACGCTCTACGTCGAGCTGGTGCGCGGCACGCCGCTGCTGGTGCAGATCTTCATCTTCTACTTTTTCATCGGCACCGTGCTCAACCTGTCCCGCGAGTTCGCCGGGGTGGCCGCGCTGGCGCTGTTCACCGGCGCCTACGTGGCCGAGATCGTCCGCGCCGGCGTGCAGTCCATCGCCCGCGGCCAGGACGAGGCGGCGCGCTCCCTGGGCCTGAGCGCGGCGCAGTCGATGCGCCATGTGATCCTGCCGCAGGCCTTCAAGCGCGTGCTGCCGCCGCTGGCCGGGCAGTTCATCAGCCTGGTCAAGGACACCTCGCTGGTCTCGGTGATCGCCATCACCGAACTGACCAAGAGCGGCCGCGAGGCCATCACCACCTCATTCTCCACCTTCGAGATCTGGTTCTGCGTGGCCGCGCTCTACCTCGTCATCAACCTGCCGCTGTCGCATATGGCGAGCCGGCTGGAACGGAGGCTCGGACAAAGTGATTGAAGTCCGCAACCTGACCAAGGTGTTCGACACCCGCGGCCACGTGGTGCGCGCGGTGGACGACGTGACCACCCGCGTGGACAGGGGCGAGGTGGTGGTGGTGATCGGGCCCTCCGGCTCGGGCAAGTCCACCTTCCTGCGCTGCCTCAACGGCCTGGAGGAGTTCGACTCCGGCTCGGTGAGCATCGACGGCGTCGACCTGGCCAACCCGAAGACCGACATCAACGCCTACCGCCGCGAAGTCGGCATGGTGTTCCAGCACTTCAACCTGTTCCCGCACATGACCGTGCTGGAGAACCTGTGCCTGGCGCAGAAGGTGGTGCGCAAGCGCGGCAAGGCCGAGCGCGAGGAGAAGGCGAAGGCGCTGCTGGCCAAGGTCGGCATCGGCCAGAAGGCCAACGAATACCCCTCGCGCCTGTCCGGCGGCCAGCAGCAGCGCGTGGCCATCGCCCGCGCGCTGTGCATGGAGCCGAAGGTGATGCTGTTCGACGAGCCGACCTCGGCGCTCGACCCGGAGATGGTCGGCGAGGTGCTCGACGTGATGAAGGCCCTGGCGGTGGAAGGCATGACCATGGTCTGCGTCACCCACGAGATGGGCTTCGCCCGCGAAGTGGCCGACCGCGTGCTGTTCTTCGACCACGGCAAGCTGCTGGAAGACGCGCCGCCGGCGCAGTTCTTCGAACAGCCGGCCGATCCTCGGGCGCAGAGCTTTTTGCGGCAGGTGCTGTGAGCGGTCGGTGAATGAAGAAGCCGCCTCTTGGGGCGGCTTTTTTGTCACTTGTAGGAGCGAGCTTGCTCGCGAATGGTGTTTCCCTTTGGCAACGACGTGTCGGCTCAACTCCGCTCCCTCTCCCTAACCCTCTCCCTGAAGGGAGAGGGGACCGTTCGGTGTGCCCGGGTGTTTCGGCGTTAGCCGGCTACCACGAAGTTTCCGATTGGCGCCAAAACCTTTCTCGGCACGGACAAGCCCCCCTCTCCCTGAAGGGAGAGGGGCCGTTCGGTGTGCTCGGGTATTTCGGCGTTAGCCGGCTGCTACGAAGTTTCCGATTGACGCCAAGACCTCTCTCGGTACGGACAAGCCCCCTCTCCCTGAAGGGAGAGGGGCCGTTCGGTGTGCTCGGGTATTTCGGCGTTAGCCGGCTGCTACGAAGTTTCCGGTTGGCGCCAAAACCTTTCTCGGCACGGACAAGCTCCCTCTCCCTTCAGGGAGAGGGCTGGGGAGAGGGTGCTCTTAGCAAATGCCTGCCGCGAACACCATTCGCAAGCAAGCTCGCTCCTACAGCTCCGTAGGATGGGTGGAGCGAAGCGATACCCATCACCATGACCGCATGGGTTTCGCAAGCTCGACCCATCCTACGAAAGCACTGCGGTGCGGCCTTTTCCGTCGGCAAGAAAAAACCGCCCCGAGAGGCGGTTTCTTCAGCAACTGACACTCAACGGTTGCGCGTCAGCAGCGCCGGGCGTTCGCCCTTGTCGCGGCGCGGTTCCAGTTCTTCCAGTTGCTCGGCGGTGGGGAAGCGGTCGCCGCGGACCAGGTCGCGCTTGTTGATCACCACCGGCTGGCGGGTCGGCTTGGCGGCGCCGTACTCGCTCGGCTCGCGCAGCGGCGCATCGCTCATCAGCGAGGGTTGGCCCTTGCCGCCGCGCTTGCGGGCGGCGCGCTGCTTGCCCTGGGCGTTGCCGCCCTGGCCGCCGCGGGCCTGGCCGCTGGCGTTCTTGCCGCGGGCGCCCTGGCCGCCCTGGCCGGTGCCTTTCTGGCCCGGTTTGCCCTGCTTCTGGCCTTGGCCCTGAGCCTGGCCCTGGCCGCGGGCACGCTGGCCTTGGGACGCCTGGCCCTGGGGCTGGCCGCCGCGACGGCGCTGGCCGCGTTGCACGTCCTTGTCCGGGAAGGGGCTGACGTAGTCGGCGCGGTTGCCGAAGTTGTCGTAGTCGTCGTCGAGGAATTCTTCGGGGTCGCGGTCGTTGCTCTGCGCGGCCGGCTTGGGTGGCCTGGGCTGCTTGGCCTGGCCGTCGCCGCGCTGGGCCTGCTGGCCCGGCTGCTGGTCGCCCTGGGCCTCGCCCTTCTTCTTGCCGCGGCCGCCACGACGGCGGCGCTTGCCGGCCGGCTTGTCGCCCTGCTCGGCGCCCGCTTCGGCATGGGCTGCCTCGGCGGCGGGTTGCGCCTGCTGCGGCTCCTTGTCCCTGGGCTTGCGCTCGCGCTTGGCCTTGTCCTTGCGCGGCTGGCGCTGGGGCTGTTCCTTGGGCTCGGGCAGGGCCACTTCCGGCAGCACAGCCTCGGGGTCGAAGCCCTGGGTGTCGCCGGCGGGAATCTGCTGCCTGGTCAGGCGCTCGATGGCCTTGAGCAGCTTCTCTTCGTCCGGGGCCACCAGCGAGATGGCCTCGCCGCTGCGCCCGGCACGGCCGGTGCGGCCGATGCGGTGGACGTAGTCTTCCTCGACGTTGGGCAGCTCGTAGTTGACCACGTGGGGCAACTGGTCGATGTCCAGGCCACGGGCGGCGATGTCGGTGGCCACCAGGATGCGCACGTCGTTGGTCTTGAAGTCGGCCAGGGCCTTGGTGCGCGCGTTCTGGCTCTTGTTGCCGTGGATCGCGGCGGCCGGCAGGCCGTGTTTGCTCAGGTATTCGGCGAGGCGGTTGGCGCCGTGCTTGGTGCGGGTGAAGACCAGCACCTGCTCCCAGGCGCCTACGGTCACCAGGTGCGCCAGCAGGGCGCGCTTCTGTACCGAGGGGATGCGGAACACGCGCTGTTCGATGCGCTCGACGGTGGTGTTCGGCGGGGTGACCTCGATGCGCTCGGGGTTGTGCAGCAGCTTGTTGGCGAGGTCGGTGATGTCTTTCGAGAAGGTCGCCGAGAACAGCAGGTTCTGGCGCTTGGGCGGCAGCTTGGCGAGGACCTTCTTGACGTCGTGGATGAAGCCCATGTCGAGCATGCGGTCGGCTTCGTCGAGGACCAGGATTTCCACGCGGGAGAGGTCGACGCTGCCCTGGCCGATCAGGTCGAGCAGGCGGCCGGGGCAGGCCACCAGCACGTCGACGCCCTTGGACATGGCCTGGACCTGGGGATTCATGCCGACGCCGCCGAAGATGCAGGCGCTCTTCAGGGGCAGGTCGCGGGCGTAGACCTTGAAGCTGTCGTGGACCTGGGCGGCCAGTTCGCGGGTCGGCGTCAGCACCAGCACGCGCGCCTGGCGCGGGCCGTGGCGGTGTTCACGGTCGGGGTGGCCTTCGGGGAACAGCCGCTCGAGCACCGGAAGGGCGAAGCCACCGGTCTTGCCGGTGCCGGTCTGGGCTGCGACCATCAGGTCGCGACCTTGCAATACGGCGGGAATCGCCCGCTCCTGGACAGGGGTGGGCTGGCTGTAGCCCGCCGCCTCTACTGCGCGGGCCAGCGCCTCGGAGAGACCGAGGGAGGAAAAGGACATGCGGGGTATTCCTATATGAGCCGGCGGCTGGCCGGCGAATGTGAAGTCACCAAGTTCTTCGAACTCCTCTGTACCCTCGTTCCCGTGGCGGGAAGAGGGACGGCGCGGGGCGCTGCGTATGCACCCATGGCCGAGCTACTGGCAGGGGCCCTCGCGGGCTCCTCCGGGGGCCGGCGGCAAGGGCCGCCGGCCTGGGGTTTGCGCCCGGCCCCGGAAGGGCAGAGGCGCTGCCAGCGCCGGCCTGCCGTTCAGAGCAGGTCCTGCTGGCGTAGGTGCTGGCGTATCTCCTTGAGCCTTGGGCCGAGGAGATGGCGCAACACCTTGTGGTTCAGCCATTCACCGAGCTGCTCTTGCACCGGCTGGTCGGGATGGCGTGCGATGACATTGGTCGCGGCCTTTTCCCACCAGACGGGGCCGCAGGCCCGGTCGAACTCGTTGTCGTAGTCGTGGCACCCGTAGAACAGCTCCAGGCTGAACTGGCGCATCGGGACCGGCAACGGCAGTGTTCTCAGCTTGTACAGCAGGCGCGCGGCACGTGGTGGACGCGGCAGGCGGTCGGTCACCAGCAGGGTGTCGTCGAGAGCCAGGGGGCTGAGAAGGGACGTTCGGTGCTTGTGCAGCCAGGCCTGGGCTTTCGCCCGGAACAACTGCTTGCGGCTCCAATAATGGTGGATGAGGTCGGTACAGCCGACCGGTTCCAGTTGTCTGTAGGCCGCAATCGCCAGAACGAACTCTTCAAGATTATAGGCTGCGCGGGCAATTGGGTAGAGGTCATCCATCAATTCCAACGAACGGTCGAGTACGAGGGCGTCTTCGCGGGTCAGTCCGATCACCCCGGAATTGATCAGCGGCGTCCGTTCGTCGGCCAGCCCGCGGGCCTTCAGGGGCTCGATCAGTTGGCGATAGACGGGCGCCTGCGAGTCGCCAAGCCGGTGCCGCACGGCGTTGCACAGCAGGGCGCCGGGCCGCACCTGGGCGAACAGCCGGGCCGGCGATACGCGGAAGAAGGTGTCGGTGTCGATCAGCACGGCGGCGGGCAGTTCGTCGAGCGCCTGGCGCAGGGCCACGTGCTTGGCGCGGAAGTGATAGCCGTGGGGCCCGTACCAGCCGGCCAGGGTGCCTGCGTCGATGTGGCGCACCCGCACCGGCAGCCCGGCGTAGGGGGCGCCGTCATCGGTGACGACCTGGATGTCCAGGCGCAGCTGCGGCGTTTCCCGTGCCCGGGCGATGGCGCTGGCGATGCTGAACAGGGCTTCCTGATGGTAGGTCTGGCGACCGTACACGAGGTAGATCAGAGAGGGGGCATGTGCCATGCCATGTGCAACCTCTAGCGTCCTGGTCGGTGAACCGCCGCCCGTGGCGGGCGGCGGAACGCCGTTGCGCTAGCGGGGCAGCTTCAGGTTTTTCCACAGTGCCAGGCTGGGGTCGGCCTGGTTCAGCGTGTAGAAATGCAGCCCGGGGGCGCCGCCGTCCAGCAGACGTTCGCACATCTCGGTGATCACCTGCTCGCCGAAGGATTGGATGCTGGCGATGTCGTCGCCATAGGCTTCCAGCTGCTTGCGGATCCAGCGGGGGATTTCGGCGCCACAGGCGTCCGAGAAACGCGCCAGCTTGGAGTAGTTGGTGATCGGCATGATGCCCGGGACGATCGGGATGTCGACGCCCAACTTCTGTGCACGCTCGACGAAGTGGAAATAGCTGTCGGCGTTGAAGAAATACTGCGTGATTGCACTGTCAGCACCGGCCTTGACCTTGCGTACGAAATTGGCCAGATCGTGCTCGGAATTGCGTGCCTGCGGATGTACTTCCGGGTAGGCAGCGACCTCGATGTGGAAGTGGTCGCCGGTCTCGGCGCGGATGAACTCCACCAGCTCGTTGGCATAGCGCAGCTCGCCGCTGGCCATACCCATGCCCGAGGGCAGGTCGCCGCGCAGGGCGACGATGCGGCGGATGCCGGCGTCCTTGTAGTGGGCGAGCAGGGCGCGCAGTTCGGCCTTGGTGTCGCCGACGCAGGACAGGTGCGGCGCGGTGGGGACGTTCACCTCGCCGTCCAGCTGCAGGACGGTGACCAGGGTGCGGTCGCGGGTGGAGCCGCCGGCGCCGTAGGTGCAGGAGAAGAAGTCCGGCTTGTAGCCGGCCAGCTGGCGCGCGGTGGCCAGCAGTTTTTCATGCCCGGCTTCGGTCTTGGCGGGGAAGAACTCGAAGCTGAAGCGGCGATCTTGGGACATGGCTTTTTCCAAGCTTGAAGCTTGAAGCCTGAAGCTGGAAGCGGAGCCGCCAGGGCTTCCAGCTTCCAGCTTCCAGCTTCCGGCTTAGTAGCGGTAAGTATCGGGCTTGAACGGACCTTCGACGGTCACGCCAATGTACTCGGCCTGTTTCGGCGTCAGTTGGGTGACCACGCCGCCGAAGCCGCGGACCATCTCCAGGGCGACTTCCTCGTCGAGCTTCTTCGGCAGCACTTCGACGCTCAGGCGCTTGGCCTTCTCGGCGGCCGGCTGGTCGGCGAACTTGCGCTCGAACAGGTGGATCTGCGCCAGCACCTGGTTGGCGAAGGAACCGTCCATGATGCGGCTCGGGTGGCCGGTGGCGTTGCCCAGGTTCACCAGGCGGCCCTCGGCGAGCAGGATCAGGTAGTCGTCGTTGTGCGGATCGAAGCCGTCCTTGCCGGTGCGGTGGATCTTGTGCACCTGCGGCTTGACCTCTTCCCAGGCCCAGGTCTTGCGCATGAAGGCGGTGTCGATCTCGTTGTCGAAGTGGCCGATGTTGCAGACCACGGCGCGCTTCTTCAGGGCCTTGAGCATGCCGGCGTCGCAGACGTTGACGTTGCCGGTGGTGGTGACGATCAGGTCGATCTTGCCCAGCAGGGCGGCATCGACGCTGGCCTCGGTGCCGTCATTCAGGCCGTTCTTGTACGGCGAGACGACTTCGAAGCCGTCCATGCAGGCCTGCATGGCGCAGATCGGGTCGACTTCCGAGACCTTGACGATCATGCCTTCCTGGCGCAGCGACTGCGCCGAGCCCTTGCCCACGTCGCCGTAGCCGATCACCAGCGCCTGCTTGCCCGACAGCAGGTGGTCGGTGCCGCGCTTGATGGCGTCGTTGAGGCTGTGGCGGCAGCCGTACTTGTTGTCGTTCTTGCTCTTGGTCACCGAGTCGTTGACGTTGATCGCCGGGACTTTCAGGGTGCCGGCCTTGAGCATGTCGAGCAGGCGGTGCACGCCGGTGGTGGTCTCTTCGGTGATGCCGTGGATCTTCTCCAGCATCGCCGGGTATTTCTTGTGCAGGATCTCGGTCAGGTCACCGCCGTCGTCCAGCACCATGTTGGCGTCCCACGGCTGGCCGTCCTTGAGGATGGTCTGCTCGATGCACCACTCGTATTCCTGCTCGGTCTCGCCCTTCCAGGCGAACACCGGAATGCCGGCGGCGGCGATGGCGGCGGCGGCCTGGTCCTGGGTGGAGAAGATGTTGCAGCTGGACCAGCGCACTTCGGCGCCGAGGGCGACCAGGGTCTCGATGAGCACGCCGGTCTGGATGGTCATGTGGATGCAGCCGAGGATCTTGGCGCCCTTGAGCGGCTGGCTGGCGGCGTACTTGCGGCGCAGGCCCATCAGTGCCGGCATCTCGGACTCGGCGATGATCAGCTCGCGGCGGCCCCAGGCGGCCAGGGAAATGTCGGCGACTTTATAGTCGGTGAAACCGGCAGGCGTCATGACAGCGCTCATGCGTAACTCTCCATTCGTTGTCTGCGAATGGGCGCCGTTGATGCGTTAACGGCCGGCGGACGCCGACCGGGACGCGCCCCGTCCGAGCCTGACAAGCCTTGGCTTGCTGCAGCGCCCCTCGGAACGGGTGGCGGGAACGGCCGGAGCGGAGCCGGCCGGTGAAGCCTGCGGATTATAGCGATGCCGGGCGGCAAGCCAAAGGTTTTCCGTCGTCCGCCGGGCGGCGCCCGCGCCAGGGGCCGTGAATACCCTGGCGCGGGCCCCGCGCCGAACTCAGATCACGCCCTGCTCGCGCAGCTTGCCGATGGCGGCGGCGTCCAGGCCGAGCACGCTTTCGAGGATCTGCTCGGTGTGCTGGCCGAGGGTCGGCGGGGCGTTGCGGTACTCGACGGGGGTCTGCGACAGGCGGATCGGGCTGGCCACCTGGGGCACGGTCCCGGCCAGCGGGTGCGGCAGGTCCACGCGTAGGCCGCGGGCGATCACCTGCGGGTCGGCGAACACCTGGGCCAGGTCGTTGATCGGCCCGCAAGGCACGCCGGCCTGCTCCAGCGCGGCGATCCATTCGGCCGTGGTGCGCATCACCGTGGCTTGGCGGATCAGCGGGATCAGCACGTCGCGGTGGGCGACCCGCGCCTTGTTGCTGGCGAAGCGTTCGTCGTCGGCCCATTCCGGGTGCCCGGCCAGTTCGCAGAATTTGCGGAACTGCCCGTCGTTGCCGACCGTGAGGATCATGTCGCCGTCGGCGGTGGGGAAGTCCTGGTAGGGCACGATGTTCGGGTGGGCGTTGCCCAGCCGGCGCGGCGGAATGCCGGTGGTCAGGTAGTTCAGCGTCTGGTTGGCCAGGCAGGCCACCTGCACGTCGAGCAGGGCCATGTCGATGTGCTGGCCGATGCCGCTGACGTCGCGGTGGGCGAGGGCGGCGAGGATGGCGGTGGACGAATACAGGCCGGTGAGGATGTCGGTCAGCGCCACGCCGACTTTCACCGGGCCGGCGCCTTCTTCGCTGTCGGAGCGCCCGGTGATGCTCATCAGGCCGCCCAGGCCCTGGATCATGAAGTCGTAGCCGGCGCGCTTGGCGTAGGGGCCGGTCTGGCCGAAGCCGGTGATGGAGCAGTAGATCAGCTTCGGGTTGAGCTGCTTGAGCGACTCGTAGTCCAGCCCGTAGCTCTTCAGCCCGCCGACCTTGAAGTTCTCCAGCACGATGTCGGCCTTGGCCGCCAGCTCGCGCACCAGGCGCTGGCCCTCGGGCCGGGTGAAATCGATGGTGAGGGATTTCTTGTTGCGGTTGGCCGACAGGTAGTAGGCCGCCTCGCTGGTGTCGCGGCCCTCGGCGTCCTTGAGGAACGGCGGGCCCCAGGCGCGGGTGTCGTCGCCGCTGCCGGGGCGTTCGATCTTGATCACTTCGGCGCCGAGGTCGGCGAGGATCTGCCCGGCCCAGGGGCCGGCCAGGACACGGGAAAGGTCGAGAACGCGGATATGGGACAGGGCGCCGGACATGGATGACCTCGCAGAGGAGCTGGAAGCGGGAAGCTTGAAGCCGGAAGCCCGCGCCGGAGAGGCTTCCAGCTTCGGGCTTCCAGCTTATGGCTCGTCTTAGAAGAAAGCCTGGATGCCAGTCTGGGCGCGGCCGAGGATCAGCGCGTGGACGTCGTGGGTACCTTCATAGGTGTTCACCACTTCCAGGTTGACCAGGTGGCGGGCCACGCCGAACTCGTCGGAGATGCCGTTGCCGCCGAGCATGTCGCGGGCCATGCGGGCGATGTCCAGGGCCTTGCCGCAGCTGTTGCGCTTCATGATCGAGGTGATTTCCACCGCGGCGGTGCCTTCGTCCTTCATCCGGCCCAGGCGCAGGCAGCCTTGCAGGGCGAGGGTAATTTCGGTCTGCATGTCGGCCAGTTTCTTCTGGATCAGCTGGTTGGCGGCCAGCGGGCGGCCGAACTGCTTGCGGTCCAGGGTGTACTGGCGGGCGGTGTGCCAGCAGGCCTCGGCCGCGCCCAGGGCGCCCCAGGAGATGCCGTAGCGCGCCGAGTTCAGGCAGGTGAACGGGCCGCGCAGGCCGCGCACTTCGGGGAAGGCGTTCTCTTCGGGGACGAACACGTTGTCCATCACGATCTCGCCGGTGATGGAGGCGCGCAGGCCGACCTTGCCGTGGATCGCCGGGGCGGACAGGCCTTCCCAGCCTTTCTCCAGGACGAAGCCGCGGATCTGGCCTTCGTCGTCCTTGGCCCAGACCACGAAGACGTCGGCGATCGGGCTGTTGGTGATCCACATCTTGGCGCCGGACAGGCGGTAGCCGCCGTCGACCTTCTTCGCGCGGGTGATCATCGAGCCCGGGTCGGAGCCGTGGTTCGGCTCGGTAAGGCCGAAGCAGCCGATGTATTCGCCGCTGGCCAGTTTCGGCAGGTACTTCTGCTTGGTGGCTTCGTTGCCGAACTCGTAGATCGGCACCATGACCAGGGACGACTGCACGCTCATCATCGAGCGGTAGCCGGAGTCGACGCGCTCGACCTCGCGGGCGATCAGGCCGTAGCACACGTAGTTCAGGCCGCTGCCGCCGTACTCGGCGGGGATGGTCGCGCCGAGCAGGCCGGTCTCGCCCATCTCGCGGAAGATCGCCGGGTCGGTCTGCTCATGGCGGAAGGCCTCCAGCACGCGCGGGGCCAGCTTGTCCTGGGCGAACTGCTGGGCGCTGTCGCGAACCATGCGCTCTTCTTCGGTGAGTTGCTGATCCAGCAGCAGCGGGTCTTCCCAGTTGAAGCTTGCTTTGGTGGCCATCGGGTTACCTCGGGGCAGTGACAGGGTGTCCGACCAGTTTAGGCGGACGCAGTGCGGTCGATCCTAGTCAGCCGCCGACCGGTGCGGCAACCGACTAATTCGCACGCTGTTGTGCTATTTTCTCACTCCGTGATCGCCCGGGCCCCATGAAACGAATGTTTGAATGCCCTGTTTCCCGGGCTTCGCGGATCACGAGATTCCCAAGAGGCATTCGATGCGGCGCAAGATCCCCACCACCGCGGCGCTGGTCAGCTTCGAGTCGGCGGCGCGCCACGAGAGCTTCACCAAGGCTGCCGAGGAACTGTCGCTGACGCAGAGCGCTATCTGCCGGCAGATCGCCGGGCTGGAGGCGTTCCTCGGCGTCGAACTGTTCCGCCGTTCGCGGCGCGGCGTCAAGCTCACCGAGGCGGGGCTGGGCTACAGCCGGCGCATCGCCGCGCGGCTGGACGCAGTGGAGCGCGACACCCTGGCGGTGATGGGCCAGCAGGGCGGCGGCAGCATCGAGCTGGCGGTGGTGCCGACCTTCGCCACCCAGTGGCTGTTGCCGCGGCTCAAGGCCTTCAAGGGGCTGTACCCGGAAGTCACGGTGAACCTGACCAACCGCACCCGGCCCTTCCTCTTCGCCGACACCGATTTCGACTGCGCGCTGTACTTCGGCGACGGCGCCTGGTCCGGCACGGTGAAGCACTTCCTCATGCGCGAGAACCCGGTGCCGGTGTGCAGCCCCGAGCTGCTCGAAGGCCGCGCCAGCCTCGGCGCCGAAGAGATCGCCGCGCTGCCGCTGATGCAGCAGACCACCCGGCCCTACGCCTGGCGCCAGTGGTTCGGCTCCCTGGGCATGAGCGTCGCCCACGACATGAGCGGCACCCGCTACGAGCTGTTCTCCATGCTCGCCCAGGCGGCCGAGCAGGGCATGGGCGTGGCGCTGATCCCGCCGATGCTGATCCAGCGCGAACTGGCCGAGGGCCGGCTGATCGTGGCGATGCAACATGCCTATTTGAGCGAGCATGCCTATTACCTGATGATTCCCGAGCGCAAGGTGGAGTCCGCCATCGTCCGCGCCTTCCGCGACTGGCTGGTGGAACAGGCGCGCATCTACCGCGAGGAGGCCGGCCTGGGCTGACTCCAGGCAGGACGCGCAGCGGCGATCCGCGCGATAATTGCGCAGCCGGCGGGGCTCGACCCGTCAACTTGCCGACAAGGCATCGCGCTCACGAGGCGCAACCAGCAAGGAGTTCCCATGAATTTCCACACCCGCAAATGGGTAAAACCCGAAGACCTCAACCCCAACGGCTCGCTGTTCGGCGGCAGCCTGTTGAAGTGGATCGACGAAGAGGCGGCCATCTACGCCATCGTCCAGCTGGGCAACCAGCGCGTGGTCACCAAGTTCATCTCCGAGATCAACTTCGTCAGCTCGGCGCGCACCGGCGACATTATCGAGATGGGCATCACCGCCACCGACTTCGGCCGCACCTCGATCACCCTGACCTGCCACGTGCGCAACAAGATCACCCGCAAGAGCATCCTCACCATCGACAAGATGGTCTTCGTCAACATGGGCCCGGACGGCCTGCCGGCGCCCCACGGCAAGACCGAGATCACCTACATCAAGGACCAGTTCAAGGACGGGGACGACCTCGAGCCCTGAGCCTGCGGGCCCGCAGCGACGCATCCAGGCTTTGCATCCGCGCGGTTTCGTGTGAGCCTGTGCCCGCCCACGGCGGGTGCGGGCCACCGCTCCCCCGTCGTACCACCACAGAAAAAGACCGGGGAGACACCATGCAAGCGCCCATCGCATCCACGCTGCGCCGCCTCGTCGCGGCCACCTGCTGCGCCGTCCTGCTGGGCGGCGCCGCCCAGGCCGCCGAGCCCAAGGCCGACCTCAAGCCCGAGGCCGGCACCTTCAAGATGGGCATGCAGCCCTGGCTGGGCTACGGCCAGTGGTACGTCGCCGAGCAGGCCGGGGCCTTCAAGGCCAACGGCCTGGACAAGGTCGAACTGGTCAACTTCACCGAAGACAAGGACATGAACGCCGCCCTGGCCAGCGGCCAGATCGACGGCGGCAACCTCGCCACCCACACCGCCATGGCCATGGTCGCCGCCGGCCTGCCGGTGAAGATCGTCCTGCTGCTGGACCAGAGCACCAGCGCCGACGCGCTGATCGTCGACCCCTCGATCAAGACGCTGAAGGACCTCAAGGGCAAGCAGGTCGCCTATGAAGAGGGCACCACCAGCGACATCCTCCTGCACAGCGCCCTGCGCAAGGCCGGCCTGAGCCTGGCCGACGTGCAGCCGGTGCCGATGCCGGCGGCCAACGCCGGTTCCGCGCTGATCGCAGGCCAAGTGCCGGCGGCGGTGACCTACGAGCCCTACCTGAGCGCCGCCAGGCAGCAGAACCCGAAAGTGAACCTGCTGTACAAGGGCTCGGACGACCCGGGCATCATCAGTGACGTGTTCGTGGTCCGCGACGAGGTGCTCAAGCAGCGCCCCGGCCAGGTGCTGGCCCTGCTCAAGAGCTGGGAAGCCGGCCTGAAGCACTACCAGGCCCACACCGCCGAAGGCCGCGCGGCCATCGCCAAGGGCGTCGGCGCCGAGCCGGCGGAGCTGCAGAGCGCCTTCGACGGCGTGCGCTTCTATTCCCTGGGCGAGAACAAGACCGAGCTGAAGGGCGCCTTCGTCAAGGACTCCTTCGCGCACATCCAGAAGGCCGCCAGCGAAGCCGGCATCATCCAGCAGCCGGTGACCCCGGAACAGGCCGTCGACGCGCGCTTCGCCGAGGCGCTCTGACGCACCCCGCGCGCCGGCTCCGGGCCGGCGCGCTTTCCCCGTTACCCCGAGCCTCGCATGAACGCCCGTAAATCCTCCCCGCTGTTCGTCATCGGCAAGCCGCCGGCGCGCACCCACCTGCTGCTGATCGGCGGCGGCGTATTCGTCCTGCTGGCCCTGGCCTGGTGGGCGGCCGGCGCCAGCGGCGCGGTGCCGAAGATCTTCCTGCCGGCGCCCGGCGACGTCTGGGCGCGCATGCTCAGGCTGGCCGCCGACGGCACCCTGTGGGCCGACCTGAAGGTCAGCGTCTACCGCATCCTGGTGGCCTTCGCGATTTCCTCGGCGATGTCCATCGTCATCGGCGTGTTCGCCGGCTGCTACGGCTTCTGGAAGGCCGCCACCGAGCCGCTGGTGGACTTCGTGCGCTACATGCCGGTGGTGGCCTTCGTGCCGCTGAGCATCCTCTGGGCCGGCACCAGCGACTTCCAGAAATTCCTCATCATCTGGATCGGCACCTTCTTCCAGCAGGTGCTGATGGTGATGGACGCCATCAAGCGCGTGCCGCCGGACTTCGTCGGCCTCGGCCGGACCCTGGGCATGCCCGACCGGCGCATCCTCCTGAAGATCGTCCTGCCCAGCGCCCTGCCGGGCATCTGGGACGCCCTGCGCATCAGCCTCGGCTGGGCCTGGACCTGGCTGGTGCTGGCCGAGCTGGTGGCCGCCACCTCGGGCCTGGGCTACCGCATCGTGGTGTCGCAGCGCTTCTTCCAGACCGACACCATCATCGGCTACATCCTGCTGCTCGGCCTGCTGGGGCTGGTCACCGACCAGGCCATGCGCGCCGCCGAGCGCGTCCTGTTCCGCTACAACCGGAGGCGCGGCTGATGGCGACCCTGGAGATTTCCGGCCTGAACAAGAGCTTCGCGGTCGGCAGAGAGCGCCGCGAGGTGCTGCGCAACATCGACCTGACCCTGGCGGACAACGAGTTCGTCTCCATCGTCGGCACCTCCGGCTGCGGCAAGAGCACCCTGCTGTCCATCGCTGCGGGGCTCGAGGACTTCGACAGCGGCAGCGTCAAGGTCGACGGCGTGCCCATCGCCGGCCCCGGCCTGGACCGCGGCGTGGTGTTCCAGGCCTACACCCTGCTGCCCTGGCTGACCGCTCGGCAGAACGTCGAGTTCGCCCTCAAGGCCGCCGGCCGCTCCCGCGCCGAGTGCCGCGAGATCGCCGCCGAGCACCTGCAGCTGGTGAAGCTGGAGAAGTTCGCCGACGCCTATCCCACGGAGCTGTCCGGCGGCATGAAGCAGCGCGTGGCGATCGCCCGGGCGCTGTCCTACCGGCCGAAGATCCTGCTGATGGACGAGCCCTTCGGCGCCCTGGACGCCATGACCCGCCACCAGATGCAGGAGCTGCTCACGCGTATCTGGGAGACGCACCGGCTGACGGTGATGTTCGTCACCCACGACGTCGAGGAGGCGGTCTACCTGTCCGACCGCATCGTGGTCATGGGCCTGGGCCCGGGGCGGATCAAGACCACCTTCGACGTGGGCCTGCCGCGCCCGCGCCGCGAGGAGATGGCCGGCAGCGCCGAGTTCATCGAACTGCAGCGCCAGGTGCTGCGCTCGATCCGCGAGGAAGAGGCCGGCGCCGCGGTGCTCTGAGGCTCACCAGCGGCCGGAGGCCCCGCCGCCGCCGCTGGAACCCCCGCCCCCGCCGAAGCCGCCGCCACCCCGGCCACCGAAGCCGCCCCCGCCGAAACCGCCGCCGCGCCCGCCGCGGAAGAAGCCGGCCGGCAGCAGGAAGAAGGGGTAGGCGATGAGGGCGAAGACGAAGGCGCTGACGCCGTTGTTGACCAGCGCGGCGAAGCTGAAGGTCAGCACCAGGCTGAGCGCGCCGGCCAGCACCCCGACGACCACGCTGCACACCACATAGCGGCCGAAGCTGCGCTGGCGCATGAACGGCAGCGGCAGCAGGCGCCCCAGCAGCGGCACGCCGGCCAGCAGGGCGAACAGCGGCAGCAGGCTGCCGGCCGGCAGGCCCAGGTCGTCGCCCTGGGTGGCCTGTTGGGGTTCGGGCAGCGCCTCGCCGTCGATCAGCTTCTCCAGGCTGTCCACCCCGGCCTGCACGCCGCCGGCGAAGTCGCCTTCGCGGAAGTGCGGGACTATCTGCTCGCGGATGATGCGCCCGGCCAGCACGTCGGTGATGGCGCCTTCCAGGCCGTAGCCGACCTCGATGCGCAGGGCGCGGTCGTCCTTGGCCACCACCAGCAGCACGCCGTCGTCCACGCCCTTGCGGCCCAGCTTCCACTGCTCGAAGGCGCGCACCGCGTACTGCTCGATGCTCTCCTCGCCGGTGCTGGGGATCATCAGCACCGCCAGTTGCGCGCCCTTGCGCTGCTCCAGCGCCGCCAACTGCTGTTCAAGGCGGCCGCGCTGCTCGGCGTCGAGGGTGGCGGTGAGGTCGGTGACCCGCGCGCTCAGCTGCGGCACGGCCACCTCGGCCCGCGCCAGGCCCGCGCAGCACAGCAGGGCCAGCGCCAGCAGCCAGGCGCGCATGCTCATTGCGCCGGTTGCGGCTGCGGCGTGCCGAAATCGACCTTGGGCGCGGTGGAGATGGCCGCCTCGTTCTCCACGCTGAAGTTGGCCTTGGGCTGGTAGCCGAAGATCTTCGCGGTGATCACCTGCGGGAACTGGCGGATCAGCACGTTGTAGTCCTGCACCGCCTTGACGTAGCGGCCGCGGGCCACGGTGATGCGGTTCTCGGTGCCTTCGAGCTGCGTCAGCAGGTCCTTGAACAGGCCGTCGGCCTTGAGCTGTGGATAATTCTCGGTGACCACCAGCAGCCGCGAGAGCGCCGAGCTGAGCTCGCCCTGGGCCTGCTGGAAGCGCTGCATGGCCGCCGCGTCGCCGAGCTGGTCGGCGTTGAGGGTGGTGCTGCCGACCCTGGCCCGGGCCTCGGTGACCTGGGTGAGCACGGCGGCCTCGTGGGCGGCATAGCCTTTCACGGTGTTGACCAGGTTGGGCACCAGGTCGGCGCGCCGCTGGTACTGGTTGAGCACTTCGGACCAGGCCGCCTTGACCTGCTCGTCGCCGGCCTGCATGGCGTTGTAGCCGCAGCCGGTGAGCAGGGAGACGAGGACGTAGCAGCACAGGAACTTGAGCATTCGGGGCATGGCAGGGGACTCTGGCGATCGCGAAACCCCCAGTCTAGACCAGCCACGCTCCTCGGTGCGCAGCCGCGTGCGCACTTCAGGCCTTTCCGAGGCTTGCCGAGCATTGGGGGCGAGGCGCTAGAATCGCAACTGGTCTATACCAGGAAGCCCCGCCTTGTTCGCCACCGCCCTGGTGCTGCTCGCCGCCGTGCTCCACGCGGCCTGGAACACCCTCGTCAAATTCAGCGCCGACCGCCTGCTGGTGGTGGCCTGCATGGACCTCGTCGGCCTGCTCGTGGCCCTCGCCCTGCTGCCCTGGATCAGCCTGCCGCCGGCCGAGGTCTGGCCCTGGCTGGGCAGCGCCGTGGCCCTGCAGCTGGTCTACCGGGTGCTGCTGATCCAGGCCTACAAGGTCGGCGATCTCGGCCTGGTCTACCCGCTGATGCGCGGCCTGTCGCCGCTGGTGGTGCTGGCGCTGACGCTGCTGGTGGGCGGCGAGCAGCTCAGCGACCGGCAGGTCCTCGGCATCCTGCTGATCCCGCTGGGCATGCTGTTCCTGCTCAAGGGCGGCGGCGGTTCGCGGCTGCCCTGGATCGCCTTCCCCGTGGTGCTGCTGATGGGCCTGTGCATCGGCAGCTACACCTGGACCGACGGCCACGCCCTGAAGCGCTGGCCGCAGCCGCTGGACTACCTGGTGTGGCTGACGCTGCTTTCCGGCGTGCCCTTCCCGCTGCTCGCCCTGGGCGCGCGCACCCGCGCCTTCGCGCGCTTCTGGCAGACGCAGTGGAAGCTCGGCCTGTGCGTCGGCATCTGCGTGATGGCCAGCTACGGCCTGGTGCTCTGGGCCATGCAGCTGGGCTCGGTGGCCGAGGCCGCGGCGCTGCGCGAGACCAGCGTGGTGCTGGTGGTGCTGTTCGGCATGCGCTTCCTCAAGGAGCCCTTCGGGCTGCCGCGCCTGCTGGCGTGCAGCCTGGTGCTGGCGGGGATGCTGGTGATGAAACTCTGAGCTTGGCGAACAGGCCGCGAGATTGGCCGCTTTGGCGCACGCATCCGCCCGCCGGCCACTGACCTTCGCCTATGCTTGGCGGCAACCTGCCGACTTCCCAGCCGACGAGACCTCCGTTCATGCCCATCGCCTTCTGGTGCATCCTGATCGCCATCTTCCTGCCCTACCTGGGCACCAGCATCGCCAAGTTCACCGGCGGCGGCTTCGGCCCCCGGCAGAACCACGACCCGCGCACCTTCCTGGCCAGCCTGGAGGGCTACCGCAAGCGCGCCAACGCCTTCCAGCTGAACAGCTTCGAGGTCACCCCGGCCTTCGCCATCGCCGTGCTGGTGGCCTACGTGGTGGGCAACGCCGAGCCGGCGACCCTGGATACCCTGGCCATCGCCTGGCTGACCAGCCGCCTGCTCTACCTGATCTTCTACCTCGCCGACCTGGCGCTGCTGCGTTCGCTGGTGTGGTTCGTCGGCATGGCGCTGATCGCTGCCTTCTTTGTGGTCTCCGCCTGAACCGCAGCTGAACGGTTCGCGCATCGCTGCGGCGGATGGCCGCAGGCGGGCGCGCGGGCTCTGGATCAATGCCGGGTAGCGGCGGATAATCCGCCGCTCCCGTGTCTGGCCTGTCCTACAAGAGTCCGCTCATGAAGCTGAAGACCCTGCTCGTCCTGCTGTTGGCCGGTGCCGCCCTGGCCGGTTGCCACCGCCTCGATCCGAATTCCCCGCTGGCCAAGCGCCAGGCGATCTTCAAGCAGATGCTCCACGCCAGCGAGGACATGGGCGGCATGCTGCGCGGCCGCGTCGTCTTCGACGCCGAGAAATTCCGCGCCGACTCGGTCAAGCTCAACGAGCTGGCCGGCCAGCCCTGGCAGTATTTCCCCACCAGCAAGCCGACCGACGAGGGCGGCGACAGCCGCGCCAAGGACGAGCTGTGGCAGCGCCAGCTGGAGTTCCAGGCCGACGCCAAGACCTTCCAGCAGGCCGCCGCCGCGCTGGAGGCCAACACCCGCCAGGCCACCCCGACCGCCGACGGCGTGCGCAAGGACCTGGCCGCGGTGGAAGATGCCTGCGAGGCTTGCCACAAGAAATTCAGGGCGCTTTGACGGGCGCTCTGCTTTTTTTGGAGCGAGTTTGCTCGCGAACGGAGTTTCCCGGTAGCTACGGTGTCTGGGATTAAGTCCGCCCCCTCTCCCTAACCCTCTCCCTGAAGGGAGAGGGGACCGTTGGGCAGGGTTGGGGATTCTGGAGTCAGCCGGCTGCTCCGCTGGTTTCCAGCTGAAACCATTTCTTCTCTCGGCACGGACTAGCCCCCTCTCCCTTCAGGGAGAGGGCTGGGGAGAGGGAGCGGAGCCGAACCAAAACACCGAGGCCGCCTGGAAACGCTGTTCGCGAGCAAGCTCGCTCCTACAGGTAGCCAGCCAGGCAACCACCCCCACTCACTCCTCCAACTCCCGCTTCGCCTGCTCCAGCTCCGCGCGGGCCTCGGCCAGCTTGTCCTTGCGCTTCTCGATCTTCTGCGCGTCGCCTTTGTTCATGGCCTTGCGCAGGTCGCTTTCGCGCTGGCTGACTTCGCGCTCGGCGTCCAGCACGCGCTGGGTGCGCTTTTGCGTCAGGCTGCCGTCAGTGCAGTAGGTGCGGGCCTTTTCCAGGGCGGTTTCCAGGCCGGCGATGGCGCCCTTGTCGCCGCGGGCGCGGGCTTCTTCCAGCTTGCCGGCGATGGCCGCCTGCTTGGCGGCGCAGCCGCTCAGGGGCTGCTCGGGTTGCGCGGCGAAGGCGCCGGTGCAGAGCAGTGCGGCGAGGCTGAGGGTAATGGATCGGAACATTCTCGGGTCCTGCGTTACCAAATGAGATATCGATGCTGACGAACGTCTAGAGTTTGCCATTAAGCGCGCGCGTGGGGGTTGCCCCATGGCAGTCCGCGGCCTGGTCGATCCATTGAACGCGCTCCGCCGGGCGGAGCGGGGGAGGCTGGATGCGTATCGCGATTCGCCTGGTTCAGACGCTGATCCTGCTGTTGCTGGCGGCCCTGCTGGTGGGCGCCTGGTACCTGCTGCCCGGCGAGCAGTTGCGCCCGCCGATGCTCACCGGGGTGAGCGAGGACAGCTCGCTGCGCGCCGGCGGCCTGCGCCGCGGCTACGTGCTCTACGTGCCGCCCAACCTGGCGCCGAACCCGGCGCTGCTGGTGGTGCTGCACGCCTCGCGCAGCAACGGCCAGCTGATGCGCCGCGACAGCGGCTTCGGCTTCGACGCCCTGGCCGACCGCGACGGCTTCCTGGTGCTCTACCCGGACGGCTTCGAGGGCCACTGGAACGACTGCCGCAAGGTGGCCAGCTACAGCGCGCGCGCCCGCAACATCGACGATGTGGCCTTCCTCACCCGGCTGGTGCGGCGGATTCAGCGCGAGCGCCAGGTGGACCCGCAGCGGGTGTTCTTCGCCGGCTACTCCAACGGCGGGCAGATGGCCCTGCGCATGGCCGCGGAGTCCGAACTGCCGCTGGCCGGCATCGCCCTGGTGGCGGCCAGCCTGCCGAGCGCGGCGAACGACGCTTGCAGCGAGTCGCAGCGGGCCGTGGCGGCGCTGCTGATGAACGGCACGCGCGACCCGATCAACCCCTACGGCGGCGGGCGGGTGAAGCTGTTCGGCTTCGGCGACCGCGGCGAAGTGCTCTCCAGCGAGGCTTCGGCCGGCGAGCTGGCGCGGCGCAACGGCATCAGCGCGCCGGCGCAGCGCGAGCCGCTGACGCGCCCCGGCCCGGTCTGGTCGGAGCGCTGGCAATGGCAGGGCGAGGGAATGCCGCCGGTGGAACTGGTGAGCGTGCACGGCGGCGGCCATCTGTTGTCGCAGCCGGGCTATCGGCCGCCGCGCCTGTTCGGCATGGCCGACCCCGAGCTGGACGGGCCGGCGGAGATTTGGCGCTTCTTCAAGCAGTTGCCGGTGGCTCAGACTTCCACGGTGCCGTAGGCGTCGAAGCCGCCCTTTTCGCCCGGGTAGCCGCCCGGGTTGGCCACCACCCGGGCGCGGCCGATGCGGTAGTCCAGGGCGTCGTGCACGTGGCCGTGCAGCCACAGGTCGCACTGCTGCACCAGGTGCTCCAGGTCCGAGGCGAAGGCCGGCGACAGGCTGTCGCCGACATATTGCGGCGGAATGGAGCGGGCGCTGGGCGCATGGTGGGTGACCACCACGGTCGGCCCGGCGAAGGGCTCGGCCAGCTGCGCCGCCAGCCAGTCCCGCGAGGCCTCGAACAGTTGCTGGCTGAGCGCCGGGGTGAAGGGCGCGGTGAACCAGTCGATGCAGCTGAAATCGGGCATCAGGCGCAGCGCGCGTTGCAGCGTCAGCGGCAGGCTTTCCTCGCCGTAGAGCCGGAAGTCCGTCCACAGGGTGGCGCCGAGGATGCGCACGCCATCGATGACCACCGCGTCGTTCTCCAGGAAGTGAATGTCCAGGGCGCGGGCCAGGTTGCGCATGGCCTGGGTCAGCTCCGGCAGGTCGGCGTTGTAGAACTCGTGGTTGCCGGCGACGTAGACCACCGGCGTGTCGGGGAAGGCTTCGCGGGCCCAGTGCAGGCCCTGCAAGTGCTCGTGGATGTCGCCGGCCAGCACCACCAGGTCGGCGTCCACCGCGGGCAGCTCGCGGCGGCCGCCGAAGTGCTCGTGGTGCAGGTCGGAAAGGACGCGGATACGCATGCGGGGTGTCTCCTGGCCGGGTCCGGCATTGTGCTGCACGCCCGCGGCCTTGCCCAGCGCTTGACCTGGATCATGGCAAGGCCGAACAGCGGAAAATTCCCATACGAACTTCAGGGATGATTAAGGCCGCGCGCCCAGTCTCGGACCAGGCTCGCAACCAGGGAGGCCATATGAAGTTCGTAGGCATCGTCATCGCCACCGTATTGGCGGCGTTCGGGCTGGCGCTCGCGCTCGATCCGCCGGCCACTTTCGATATCTGGGTCCTGCGCAAGCAGGCCATCCTGCTGAGCGGCGTCGTCGCCTTCGCGCTGATGTCGCTGATCATGCTCCTGGCGGTACGCCCGGCCTGGCTGGAGCGGCCGCTGGGCGGGCTCGACCGCATGTACCGGGTGCACCGCTGGGCGGGCATCCTGGCCATCAGCCTGGGCCTGCTGCACTACCTGCTGGAGCTGGGCGGGCCGCTGCTGGCGAAATTCGTCGCCAAGCCGGCGAAGGGGCCGCGGGTGGAGACCTTCCTCGAGGTCTTCCGCGGCTCGGCCAAGGAGCTGGGCGAGTGGTCGGCCTGGTTGCTCGCCGCCATGCTGGTGCTGACGCTCTGGCAGCGCTTCCCCTACCACCTGTGGCGCTACGTGCACAAAGCGCTGGCGCTGGTCTACCTGGTGCTGGCCTTCCATGGCGTGGTGCTGGCGCCGGCCGGCTACTGGGCGCAGCCACTGGGCTGGCTGCTGGCGCTGTGCGCGGCGCTGGGTTCGGTGTGCGCGCTGATCGCCCTGAGCGGGCGCATCGGCCGGCAGCGCACGCACCAGGGCGTGGTGGTGGCGGTGGCGCGGCCCGGCGAGCGCATGCTGGAAGTCACCTGCCGGCTCGGCCGCAACTGGCGGCACAAGGCCGGGCAGTTCGCCTTCCTCACCTGCGACCGCCTGGAGGGGCAGCATCCCTTCAGCATTTCCAGCGCCGACCAGGGCAACGGCGAGGTGCGCTTCAGCATCAAGGCCCTGGGCGACTACACCCGGCGCCTGCAGGACTCTCTGGCGCCGGGCGATGCGGTGAAGGTCGAGGGGCCCTATGGCTGCTTCGACTTCCGCCGCGGCGGCGAGCGCCAGGTGTGGATCGCCGGCGGCATCGGCATCACGCCCTTCCTGGCCTGGCTGGAGGCGCTGCAGCAGCACCCCGCCGATGCGCCGGAAGTGGAGCTGCACTACTGCGTGCGCAGCCCCGCCGACGCCATCTACGCCGGGCGCCTGCGCGAGCTGTGCGACGGCCTGCCCAGCGTGGCGCTGAAGGTCCACTACAGCGCCGAAGAGGGCTACCTGCGCGGCGACGACCTGAGCATGGCGCCGGACGCCTCCGGTCGCTGGCCGAGCCTGTGGTTCTGCGGCCCGCAGGGCCTGGCCGACCTGCTGCGGCGCGACCTCGGCCGGCGCGGCATGCCGGCGCGCAATTTCCACCAGGAAGCCTTCCGCCTGCGCTGAGGGCTTAGAAGCCGGCTACCCCGGCCGCGGCGAGCTGGGCGCCCAGGCGCTGCACCTCGTGGTCGGCGAAGAAGGCCTGCAGTTGCCGGGCCCGGACCGGCCCGACACCCGGCAGCTGGCGCCAGTCGCTGGCCTGCCGGGCGCTCAGTTCGGCCCAACCTTCGGTGGCCGGCAGGCTGTCGACCTGGGGCACGCCCAGCGCCCGCAACCAGTGCTGGAAGGGACGCTGTCGCGCGGCGCGGAACTGGGCGTGCAGGCGTTCGCCACTGTGCTCGGCGAAGCCCGGCAGTTGGCGCAGGGCTTCCGGCGGCAATTCCAGCCAGTCGAGCAGGCCGGCAATCTGGCCGGCTTCCAGCAACGTCTGCCAAGTCCCAGGCCCCACGCCTTCCAAGGCCAAACCCTGTTCGCCGCCCAGCCAGGCGAGGCGGGCGAGGAACTGTTCCTCGCAGCCGGGCGTTGCCCGCCAGCAACTGAGCGCGTGGTAGCGCCCGGGCTGCGGCGGCTCTACCGCAAGACGCTGCGGCGAGCGCCAGACCACGCTTTCCAGCCGCGGGATGGTCAGGCCGGCCAGGGCGATGGCCACCTGGTCGCCGGGGCGGATATCCAGGGCCTGCCAGCGCCGCGTCGAACCGAGGCTGACCTGGGCGATGCGGCGCTCGTCCAGGGTCACCGGTTGCAGTTCCAGCAGCGGCGTCACCCGTCCGGTGCGGCCGATGCGGAAATGCACCCGGCGCACCTCGGCCAGGGCCTGGCGGTAGGGGTATTTCCAGGCCAGCGCCCAACTGGCGCTGCCAGCCTGCCAGGCCTTCGCGGCGGGGCGCGAGCCTTGGCGGAGGACGATGCCGTCGCTGGCGAAGGGCAGGGGGCTGCGGTACCAGTGCTCGCGCTGGTGCTGGGCGTCCTCGAAACCCGTCACCGGCAGCGTCAGGGCCGCGCTGTCCGCGAGGCCCAGCGCTCTCAGGCGCTCCAGGCGTTGCGTCATGTTCCCGGGGCCGTGCGGCAATTCCCAGACGAACAGGCCGACCTGCGAAACCTGTTCGCCCGGTTCGCTGCGCGCCATCAGCCCGGCGACCTTGCCGCGGGCGCCGAGGCCGCCCTTTTGCGCCTGCACGTGGCCCGGCAGGCGCCAGTAGAGTTCGCCCTGCAACACCAGCCGCCCTGTGGCGGGCAGACGTTGCGGCACGGCCGGCAGGCGGCGGGCGTTGGCGGTCCAGTCCTGGCCGCGGATGCCGTCGCCACGGCTGATGGCCTGGACCAGTTCGCCGTCCTGGTAGACCAGCGTCACGGCCACGCCGTCGACCTTAGGTTGCACCCAGAGGTCCTCGCGCCCGGCCATCCACTGGCGGACTTCGTTGGTGTCGGCGGCCTTGTCCAGGCCGGTATGGGCTGCGGGGTGGCGCAGCTTGCCGCGGGTGGCCGGCAGTGGCGGGGGCGGCTCGATGGCGAGCTGTGGATAACAGCTGCGCCAAAGGCTGAAGCGTTGCCGGGCCTGGTCGTAGAGTTCGTCGGCGATCGGGCTTTCGCCGCGCTGGTGGTAGGCCTGGTCCCAGGCTTCCAGTCGCTGGCGCAGGCCCAGCAGCTCTTCGCGGGCGCGCTGTTCGGGCCAGTCGGGGCAGGCCAGGGAGAGGCTGGGGAGGAGCAGCAGGGCTGAGGCGAGCAGAGCTTTCATCGGCGGGCTTCCTTGCGCCTGGAGGGGGTTCCAGACTAGGTGCGCCGCCGCCGCGAAGGGGCCGGGTGGAGTGTGGGAGGCTTCCGGGATGCGGCGCCATCGCGAACAGGATTCAGGGAGCGTCGTGATTTCACTTCACGCCAAACGGTGAATCCAATCGCGGACAGAGTCCGCTCCTACGCCCAAGCTTCCCTGAATCGTAGGAGCAACTGTCTCACCGGCTGCGCCGAGCTGCTTTACGTAGGATGGGTTGAGCCTGCGAAACCCATGCGGTTGCGCTGATGGGTATCGCTTCGCTCAACGCCATCCTACGGAAAGCCATGCTCGCTCATGCGGTAGTAGACTCTGTCCGCGATGGGATCGAGGTCGGAGCGAAGGACAGAATGCGTGCGCGAAGCCATGGCCCATCCCATACGAAAAATGCCGTTTCCCCCAGACAGAGAAACGGCATTCTTTCTTACCGTGAACAGCCTGCCGGAGCAGGCTGTTCCGTCGGACGGACCTTACAGGCCAGCCGCGTCACGCAGGGCGGCGGCCTTGTCGGTGCGCTCCCAGGTGAAGGCGGTGAAGGTATCGTCACCGTAGGTCAGCTCGTACGGATTGCGACCGAAGTGACCATAGGCCGCGGTCGGCTGGTACATCGGATGCAGCAGGTCGAGCATCTTGGTGATCGCGTACGGACGCAGGTCGAAGTGCTCGCGAACCAGCTGGACGATCTTCTCGTCGCTGATCTTGCCGGTGCCGAAGGTGTTCACCGAGATGGAGGTCGGCTGGGCCACGCCGATGGCGTAGGACACCTGGATCTCGCAACGCTCGGCCAGGCCGGCGGCGACGATGTTCTTGGCCACGTAGCGGCCGGCGTAGGCAGCCGAACGGTCGACCTTGGACGGGTCCTTGCCGGAGAAGGCGCCGCCGCCGTGGCGGGCCATGCCGCCGTAGGAGTCGACGATGATCTTGCGCCCGGTCAGGCCGCAGTCGCCCACCGGCCCGCCGATGACGAAGTTGCCGGTCGGGTTGATGTGGAACTGGGTGTCCTTGTGCAGCAGCTCGGCCGGCAGCACGTGCTTGATGATCAGTTCCATCACGCCTTCGCGCAGGTCGGCGTAGGAGACTTCCGGGTTGTGCTGGGTGGACAGCACGATGGCGTCGATGCCCACCACCTTGCCGCCTTCGTAGCGGCAGGTGACCTGGCTCTTGGCGTCCGGGCGCAGCCACGGCAGCAGGCCGGACTTGCGCGCTTCGGCCTGGCGCTCGACCAGGCGGTGGGAGAAGCAGATCGGCGCCGGCATCAGCACGTCGGTCTCGTTGCTGGCGTAGCCGAACATCAGGCCCTGGTCGCCGGCGCCCTGGTCCTCGGGCTTGGCGCGGTCGACGCCCTGGTTGATGTCCACCGACTGCTTGCCGATGATGTTCAGCACGCCGCAGGTGGCGCCGTCGAAGCCGACGTCGGAGCTGTTGTAGCCGATGTCGATGATGACCTTGCGCACCAGGTCTTCGAGGTCGACCCAGGCCGAGGTGGTGACTTCGCCGGCGATGATGGCGACGCCGGTCTTCACCAGGGTCTCGCAGGCCACGCGGGCGTACTTGTCCTTGGCGATGATGGCGTCCAGCACCGCGTCGGAGATCTGGTCGGCGATCTTGTCCGGATGGCCTTCGGATACGGATTCGGAGGTGAAAATCGAGTATTCGCTCATCTAACGGTTCCTGTCTTTACCGGTGGGTGAGGACGCTTCGCGAATCCGGCTTGGCGAAATGCCGCACCTGGATCTGAAAGCCATTACGTAAACCAATGTACAAGCTCTCGCCGGGGGCGAGCCCCGCGGCATCGGCCCAAAGGGCCAGGTCTTCCTGTTCGAACCCCAGCCAGAGGTCCCCGCAGGCTTCGCGGGCCCAGCTCTGATCGTGGCTGCACAGTTCGGTCACCAGCAGGCTGCCGCCCGGCTTCACCAGGCGCGCCAGCTGGCGCAGGGCCTCGGCGGGCGCCGCGAAATGGTGCAGCACCATGTTCAGCACCACGCAGTCGGCCGGTTCGGCGGCGTCCTGCAGGGCGTCGGCCAGGTCCAGCCGCACGTTCGTCAGCCCTGCCTCCAGGCAGCGCCGGCGGGCCAGGTCGAGCATGGCCACGCTGTTGTCCAGCGCGGTCACCCGCGCGAAACGCCGGGCCAGCTCGGGGAGGAACCCGCCGTCGCCGGGGCCGACTTCCAGCGCCGTGGCGCCGGGGGCGAAGCTCAGTGCGTCGAGCAGCGCCAGAACGCTTTCACGGTATTGCGGCAGCCCCGCGATCAGGTCCTGCGTGGCCTGGAACTTCTCCGCGCTGCGGGCGAAGTAGTCGCGGCTCACCGCGGCGCGCTGGGCATGCACCGCGGCGACGCGGGCGTCCACCTCGGGCGGCAGCGCCAGCTCGTCCACTTCCGCCAGCAGCGCCCCGTGCAGCTTGCCGCCGAGGCTGTCGGCCTGGGGCAGGGCGCGGCGGTAGAAGATCGCGTTGCCTTCGCGGCGCGTCGCCACCAGGCCGGCCTGGGCCAGCACCTTCAGGTGGTGGCTCATGCCCGACTGGCGGATGGCGAAGATCTGCGCCAGCTCCAGCACGCCGAACGAATCGTTGGCCAGCACCCGCAGCACGTTCAGCCGCAGCGGGTCGCCGCCGGCCTTGCACAGCGCGGCCAGCTCGTCGCAGGCATCGTGGCGGATCAGGGGCATGCGCAGGCTCATAGGGGGCGGAGTCTAGAGCCCCGGGAGGATGCTGGCAACGGCTGTATCAAAAAGTTTTGATATTGGAGACGGAAGGTAGCGGCAATGCCAGGACTGCAGGAGCGAGCTTGCTCGCGAACCGGCCTGGCACGGCGCTTGTTCGCGAGCAGGCTCGCTCCTGCCAAAGGCGGCTCGCGCCAGAAACCTGCCGCCTGTAGCCTGCGGCCCGATTGTCATTGCCCCGCGATGGCCGGCTGGGCGAAAATGGCCGCCTTTTTTCATCCCTTCGATCAATCGAAGCAGCCCCCGCAGGAGATTCAGCGATGCCCAGCCGTCGTGAGCGAGCCAATGCCATCCGCGCACTGAGCATGGATGCCGTGCAGAAAGCCAACAGCGGCCACCCAGGCGCCCCCATGGGGATGGCGGACATCGCCGAAGTGCTCTGGCGCGACTACCTCAAGCACAACCCGGGCAACCCGCAGTGGGCCGACCGCGACCGCTTCGTGCTGTCCAACGGCCACGGCTCGATGCTGATCTACTCGCTGCTGCACCTGACCGGCTACGACCTGGGCATCGAGGACCTGAAGAACTTCCGCCAGCTCAACTCGCGCACCCCGGGCCACCCGGAGTACGGCTACACCGCGGGCGTGGAGACCACCACCGGCCCGCTCGGCCAGGGCATCGCCAACGCCGTGGGCATGGCCCTGGCGGAGAAGGTGCTGGCCGCGCAGTTCAACCGCGAAGGCCACGGCATCGTCGACCACTACACCTACGCCTTCCTCGGCGACGGCTGCATGATGGAAGGCATCTCCCACGAGGTCGCCTCCCTGGCCGGCACCCTGCGCCTGAACAAGCTGATCGCCTTCTACGACGACAACGGCATCTCCATCGACGGCGAGGTCCACGGCTGGTTCACCGACGACACCCCGAAGCGCTTCGAAGCCTACGGCTGGCAGGTGATCCGCAACGTCGACGGCCACGACGCCGACGAGATCAAGACCGCCATCGAGACCGCGCGCAAGAGCGACGCCCCGACGCTGATCTGCTGCAAGACCGTGATCGGCTTCGGCTCGCCGAACAAGCAGGGCAAGGAAGAGTGCCACGGCGCGCCGCTGGGCAATGACGAGATCGTTGCCACCCGCGCCGCCCTGGGCTGGAACCACGGCCCGTTCGAAGTCCCCGCCGAGATCTACGCCGAGTGGGACGCCAAGGAAGCCGGCGCCGCCCGCGAGGCCGAGTGGAACCAGCGCTTCGCCGCCTACCAGGCTGCGCACCCGGAGCTGGCCGCCGAGTTCCAGCGCCGCGTCAAGGGCGAACTGCCGGCCGACTTCGCCGAGCAGGCCGCGGCCTACGTCGCCGAAGTCGCCGCCAAGGGCGAGACCATCGCCAGCCGCAAGGCCAGCCAGAACGCGCTGAACGCCTTCGGCCCGCTGCTGCCGGAACTGCTCGGCGGCTCCGCCGACCTGGCCGGTTCCAACCTGACCCTGTGGAAGGGCTGCAAGGGCGTGACCCCCAGCGACGCCTCGGGCAACTACGTGTTCTACGGCGTGCGCGAGTTCGGCATGAGCGCCATCATGAACGGCGTGGCCCTGCACGGCGGTTTCATCCCCTACGGCGCGACCTTCCTGATCTTCATGGAATATGCCCGCAACGCGGTGCGCATGTCCGCCCTGATGAAGCAGCGCGTGCTCTACGTGTTCACCCACGACTCCATCGGCCTGGGCGAGGACGGCCCGACCCACCAGCCCATCGAGCAACTGGCCAGCCTGCGCCTGACGCCGAACCTGGACACCTGGCGCCCGGCCGACGCAGTCGAGTCCGCGGTGGCCTGGAAGTACGCCATCGAGCGCAACGACGGCCCCTCGGCGCTGATCTTCAGCCGCCAGAACCTGCCGCACCAGGCGCGCGACGCCGAGCAGCTGGCCAACGTCGCCCGCGGCGGCTACGTGCTCAAGGACTGCGCCGGCGAGCCGGAGCTGATCCTGATCGCCACCGGCTCGGAAGTCGGCCTGGCCGTGCAGGCCTACGACAAGCTCAGCGCCGAAGGCCGCCAGGTGCGCGTGGTCTCCATGCCCTCCACCAGCGTCTTCGAGCAGCAGGACGCCGGCTACAAGCAGGCCGTGCTGCCGGTGCAGGTCGGCGCGCGCATCGCCATCGAGGCCGCCCATGCCGACTACTGGTACAAGTACGTGGGCCTGGAAGGCCGCGTGATCGGCATGACCACCTTCGGCGAGTCGGCCCCGGCGCCGGCGCTGTTCGAGCACTTCGGCTTTACCGTCGAAAACGTGCTCGCGGTTGCCGAAGAACTCCTGGAAGACTGAAAAGACGCTGGAGGCTGGAGGCTGGAGGCTGGACGACAAGCGGCGCCGAGCTGCTGTTTCGTCCAGCCTCCAGCCTCCAGCTTTCGAGCGGCTTGTGATTAGGCAGGCCCGAATGCCCCGGAATCCGTCCTACCGTGTCGCCCTCAATGGCTACGGCCGCATCGGCCGCTGCGTGTTCCGCGCCCTGCACGAGCGCGGCGCGAAGGCCGGCTTTTCCATCGTCGCGCTGAACGACCTGGCCGACCTGCCGAGCCTGGAATACCTGACCCGCTTCGACTCCACCCACGGCCGCTTCCCCGGCGAGGTGAGCGTGGCCGACGGCTGCCTGCACGTCGGCGGCGACTGCGTGAAGGTGCTGCGCCAGGCCGAGCCCGAGGCCATCGACTGGGCGGCGCTGGACGTCGACCTGGTACTGGAGTGCTCCGGCGTCTACCACAGCCGCGCCGATGGCCAGCGCTTCCTCGCCGCCGGCGCGCCGCGGGTGCTGTTCTCCCAGCCTATGGCCAGCGAGGCCGACGTCGACGCCACCGTGGTCTTCGGCATCAACCAGCAACAGCTGTCCGGCGCCGAGAAGCTGGTCTCCAACGCTTCCTGCACCACCAACTGCAGCGTGCCGCTGCTCAAGCTGCTGAACGAGGCCGTGGGCATCGAGTACGTCTCGATCACCACCATCCACTCGGCGATGAACGACCAGCCGGTGATCGACGCCTACCACCACGAGGACCTGCGCCGCACGCGCTCGGCCTTCCAGTCGGTGATCCCGGTATCGACGGGGCTGGCAAGGGGCATCGAGCGCCTGCTCCCGGAACTTGCCGGGCGAATCCAGGCCAAAGCCATCCGGGTGCCGACGGTGAACGTCTCGGCCCTGGACATCACCCTGCAGGTTTCCCGCGACACTTCCGCCGCGGAAATCAACAGGGTGCTGCGCGAGGCCGCCGGCAGCGGGCCGCTCAAGGGCCTGCTGGACTACACCGAGCTGCCCCACGCCAGTTGCGACTTCAACCACGACCCGCACTCGGCGATCATCGACGGCAGCCAGACCCGCGTTTCCGGGCCGCGCCTGGTGAACCTGCTGGCCTGGTTCGACAACGAGTGGGGCTTCGCCAACCGCATGCTCGACACCGCGGGGCACTTCCTGCGGGTCGCCGCCAGCGAACGTTAAACAACCAGCCCAGACAGGACTGATGTCATGACCGTTTTGAAGATGACCGACCTCGACCTCCAAGGTAAGCGCGTGCTGATCCGCGAGGACCTCAACGTGCCGGTGAAGGACGGCGTGGTGAAGAGCGACGCCCGCATCCTGGCCTCGCTGCCCACCATCAAGCTGGCCCTGGAGAAGGGCGCGGCGGTGATGGTCTGCTCGCACCTGGGCCGGCCCACCGAGGGCGAGTTCTCCGAGGAGAACAGCCTCAAGCCGGTCGCCGACTACCTGAGCAAGGCCCTGGGCCGCGACGTGCCGCTGGTGCGCGACTACCTCGACGGCGTCGAGGTCAAGCCGGGCGAGCTGGTTCTGTTCGAGAACGTGCGCTTCAACAAGGGCGAGAAGAAGAACGCCGACGAGCTGGCGCAGAAGTACGCCGCGCTGTGCGACGTGTTCGTCATGGACGCCTTCGGCACCGCCCACCGCGCCGAGGGCTCGACCCACGGCGTGGCCAAGTTCGCCAAGGTCGCCGCGGCCGGCCCGCTGCTGGCCGCCGAGCTGGACGCCCTGGGCACGGCCCTGGGCAACCCGGCCCGGCCGATGGCGGCCATCGTCGCCGGCTCCAAGGTTTCCACCAAGCTCGACGTGCTCAACAGCCTGGCGCAGATCTGCGACCAACTGATCGTCGGCGGCGGCATCGCCAACACCTTCCTCGCCGCGGCCGGCTACAAGGTCGGCAAGTCGCTGTACGAG
Organism: Pseudomonas sp. NBRC 100443; assembly: GCF_030268185.1. Taxonomy (NCBI): domain Bacteria; kingdom Pseudomonadati; phylum Pseudomonadota; class Gammaproteobacteria; order Pseudomonadales; family Pseudomonadaceae; genus Pseudomonas; species Pseudomonas sp. NBRC 100443. Next base: position 97,347 of record NZ_BSQE01000013.1, on the reverse strand, counting down.
GCCGACCTGGTCGACACCGCCAAGGCCATCGCGGCCAAGGTCAGCGTGCCGCTGCCGGTCGACGTCGTGGTGGCCAAGGAGTTCGCCGAAAGCGCCGTCGCCACCGTCAAGGCCATCGCCGACGTCGCCGACGACGACATGATCCTCGACATCGGCCCGCAGACCGCCGCGCAGTTCGCCGAGCTGCTGAAGTCGTCGAAGACCATCCTGTGGAACGGCCCGGTGGGCGTCTTCGAGTTCGACCAGTTCGGCGAAGGCACCAAGACCCTGGCCCTGGCCATCGCCGAGAGCCCGGCGTTCTCCATCGCCGGCGGCGGCGACACCCTGGCGGCCATCGACAAGTATGGCGTGGCCGAGCGGATCTCCTACATTTCCACCGGTGGCGGCGCCTTCCTCGAGTTCGTCGAGGGCAAGGTCCTGCCGGCCGTGGAAGTGCTGGAGCAACGCGCCAAGCAGTGAGCCTGGCGGCGTCCGACCCCCGGTGAATGCCCCTGAACCGGGGCGCCGGCGCGGCGCGGGGCTGAATGGACATACGGCATCGCCGTGAGAGGGAGAATTGCCCGATGAAGCGTTACCTCGCCGCCCTGGCCCTGGGCGCCCTGCTGGCCGGTTGCTCCAGCCACCCCGCGGGAAGCGGCGCCGGCACCGCCAAAGGCGGCTGGAACCACTGGACCTGCGACAGCGGCGCCGTGGTGATCTGGCGCTACGTCGAGGGCACCCGCTCGTCGGTGGTGGACCTGCGCCTGGGCGAGGACGACGTCGTCCATCACCTGGAGGAGGAACCCGGCGGGTCCGGTGCTTTCTATAGTGACGGACTGGTCGGTTTCAGCATCACCGGCGACCAGGGGCTGATCTACTGGGTGGAAAGCAACGACCTGATCGGCCGCGGCTGCCGCGCACGCTAGCACCGCGCGGCGCAACAGACTTGAATGCGGCCTGCCCCTGCGGCAGGCTGTCGAACCATAGAACGAGCCCAACTTCCTGGGAGAAGTGAAAACATGGCACTCATCAGCATGCGCCAAATGCTGGACCACGCCGCCGAGTTCGGCTACGGCGTCCCGGCTTTCAACGTCAACAACCTCGAGCAGATGCGCGCCATCATGGAAGCGGCCGACAAGACCGATTCCCCGGTGATCGTGCAGGCCTCGGCCGGCGCCCGCAAATACGCCGGCGCGCCCTTCCTGCGCCACCTGATCCTGGCGGCCATCGAGGAATTCCCGCACATCCCGGTGTGCATGCACCAGGACCACGGCACCAGCCCCGACGTATGCCAGCGCTCCATCCAGCTGGGCTTCAGCTCGGTGATGATGGACGGCTCGCTGAAGGAAGACGGCAAGACCCCGGCCGACTACGAATACAACGTCCGCGTGACCCAGCAGACCGTGGCTTTCGCCCATGCCTGCGGCGTCTCCGTGGAAGGTGAGCTGGGCTGCCTGGGCTCCCTGGAAACCGGCATGGCCGGCGAGGAAGACGGCGTCGGCGCCGAAGGCGTGCTGGACCATAGCCAGCTGCTGACCGACCCGGAAGAAGCCGCCGACTTCGTCAAGAAAACCAAGGTCGACGCCCTGGCCATCGCCATCGGCACCAGCCACGGCGCCTACAAGTTCACCAAGCCGCCGACCGGCGACATCCTCGCCATCGACCGCATCAAGGCGATCCACGCGCGCATCCCGGGCACCCACCTGGTGATGCACGGCTCCTCTTCGGTGCCGCAGGACTGGCTGGCGATCATCAACGAATTCGGCGGCGAAATCCCGGAAACCTACGGCGTTCCGGTAGAAGAAATCGTCGAAGGCATCAAGTACGGCGTGCGCAAGGTGAACATCGACACCGACCTGCGCCTGGCCTCCACCGGCGCCATCCGTCGCTTCCTGGCGCAGAACAAGAGCGAGTTCGACCCGCGCAAGTACTTCGCCAAGACCATCGAAGCCATGCGCGACGTGTGCATTGCCCGCTACGAAGCCTTCGGCACCGCCGGCCACGCCTCCAAGATCAAGCCGATCTCCCTGGAAGCCATGTTCCAGCGCTACGCCAAGGGCGAACTGGAGCCGAAGATCAACTGATCCGGCCCCGCCCCTGAAGAGCCCCGCCCCGGCGGGGCTCTTTCGTATCCATGCCAGACACAGAGGCTGCCATGCGTTGGCTCGTTCCCCTGCTGATGCTCCTGCTCGCCGGTTGCGCCGCGCAGCCGCCCGGTGCGCCCGCGCCCGCCGCAGCCCCCGCGCCGCGAGCGTCGGCGGTCGACCTGCCGGTGGATGCGCAGAACTGCCTGAGCCACACCGAGTGCACGCTGAAGACCTCGCGCTCGCTGCTGTTCGTCTTCGACTACGCCGCGGCCGGCGCGCCCCTGGTGGTCAGCGAAGGCCGCCTGCTGAGCACCCCGGAGAAGGCGCCGAACAAGGGCTGGCCGGCGCTGCGTATCCAACTGGCCGAGCCCGATGGCGGGCGCTTCGAGTTCCACAGCCAGTGCCGGCAGAAGCGCTGCCGGATCAGCGAAGCCAGGCTGCTCGCCTGCTACCGCGACTACCTGGAAGGCAAGGCCTGCCGGCTGCGCTGAGTGTGCTATACCGGAGGGCGACACCGTACAGGAGAGCCGTCCATGGATAGCGTCCACGCCAGCGCCCAGCAGGGCTTCGGCCAGGAAGCCCAGACCTACGCCCACGGGCGCCCCGAATACCCCGACGAGCTGCTCGGCTGGCTCGACGGCAGCCTCGGCATCAAGGCCGGCAGCAAGGTGGCCGACCTCGGCGCCGGCACCGGCAAGTTCACCCGCCTGCTGCTGCGCACCGGCGCCGAAGTGACCGCCATCGAGCCGGTGGCGGCCATGCGCGAACGCCTGCACGAGGAGCTGCCCGACGTGCGTGTGCTGGAAGGCACCGCCCAGGGCATGCCGCTGGCCGACGCCAGCCTGGACGCGGTGCTCTGCGCCCAGGCCTTCCACTGGTTCGCCAAGCCCGAGGCGCTGCGCGAGATCCATCGCGTGCTGCGCCCGCGCGGCCACCTGGGGCTGGTATGGAACGTCCGCGACGAGCGGGTGGACTGGGTCGCCGAGCTGACCCACATAGTCGCGCCCTACGAGGGCAGTACCCCGCGCTTCCACACCGGCGAATGGCGCCGGGCCTTTGCCGACGCGCCCTTTGGCCCGCTGCAGTTGCGCGAATTCAGCTACCGCCACGTCGGCCCGCCGGAGCAGGTGATAGTGGCGCGGACGCTGTCGATCAGCTTCATCGCCGCGTTGCCGGCGGAGCAGAAGGCGCGGGTCGAGCAGCGCCTGCAGGAACTGATCGCCACCCACCCGGCGCTCAAGGGCCAGGCCGAGGTGGCCTTCCCCTACCGCACCGAGGCCTATTCGGCGGTGGTGCTGGACTGAGCCTGCGAAGGGGCGCGCGGATCGGCTAGACTGCGCGCCCCGTCACCGCGAACCGACCTTCATGCAACCGCTCCGCTACCTCCAGGCCTACCCGCAACAGCTGCAGGACCAGGTCCGCCAGCTGATCGCCGAGGACCGCCTGGGCGACTACCTGCAGCGCCGCTACCCCGGGCGCCACGAGGTGCAGAGCGACAAGGCGCTGTACGCCTACGCCATGCAGCTCAAGCAGGAGCACATGCGCAACGCGCCGGCGGTGGACAAGGTGCTCTACGACAGCAAGCTGGACGTGGTGCAGCGCGCCCTGGGGCTGAACACCGCGATCTCGCGGGTGCAGGGCGGCAAGCTGAAGGCGAAGAAGGAAATCCGCGTGGCCTCGCTGTTCAAGGATGCGGCGCCGGAATTTCTCAGGATGATCCTGGTGCACGAACTGGCGCACCTGCGCGAGCGCGACCACAACAAGGCCTTCTACCAGCTCTGCGAATACATGCTGCCGGGCTATCACCAGCTGGAATTCGACCTGCGCGTCTACCTGACCTGGCGCGAACTGGACTGAACTTCCGGCGCCTTGCGCGCCACGGAGGCCGGGTTGCCGCGGGAAGCTCCCGGCGATCGGATGGGGGTCGACCGCACAGGAGCCTTCCCCCGCCGCATCCGGAGAGTAATCAAAAGATTTGGCATATTGCCATCAGTCTTTTCGGAATTTTTTCCCATTTGGGGGAAAAATCGTCGCGGACGTAAGGTGGATCACCTGCGGCTTCGGTGTACTGGCTCTCCTTCGCACCCTCTCCCCAGCCCTCTCCCTGAAGGGAGAGGGAGCCGTACGGTGCTGCCGGTTAGTTCTGAGTCACCCCGCAAGTCCGCTATTTCCGGCGAGCGTCGAACTAACGCTTCACACGGAACGGTCCCCTCTCCCTTCAGGGAGAGGGTTAGGGAGAGGGAACGGCGCCAAGCCATAGCACCGAAGCCCCAGGTGAGCACCGGCCTCCTAAAAGAGCCCCCTACGAAAAACGCCGTCCCCCCTCAGGAGAACGGCGTTCCCGTAAAGCCCGCGCAGGCGATCAGAACAGATCCATCGGCGCGCCTTCGTCGGCCGGCAGCGGCGTGCCCGGCGCGCCGCTGCCCAGTTCGCTCATGGGCGGCGGGGTGTCTTCGCTCTTGAACAGCTCGAAGTAGGCGCCCGGCGTGCCCGGCGGCGCGGCGCGGCCGCTGAGCGGGTCGATGCGCAGGCTGACCAGGCCGGAGGGCTCGGGCAGCGTGTGCGAGGGCTTGTCCTTGAGCGCCGCGCCCATGTAGCGCATCCAGATCGGCAGCGCCACGTTGCCGCCGAACTCGCGGCGGCCGAGGCTTTCCGGCTGGTCGAAGCCGACCCACACGGTGGTCATGTAGTCGGCGTTGAAGCCGGAGAACCAGGCGTCCTTGGAGTCGTTGGTAGTGCCGGTCTTGCCGGCCAGGTCGTCGCGCTTGAGGGCCAGGGCGCGGCGGCCGGTGCCGCGCTTGATCACGTCCTGCAGCATGCTGGTCATGATGTAGGCGGTGCGGGCGTCGATGATGCGCTCGGCCGGGGTCGGCTCGATGGTGGTCCTGGCATGGGCCGGGTCGTTGTCCTCCGCCGGCGCGGCGACGGGCTGCGCGGCCTCCTTGTCGGCGACCTGCGGGTTGTCCTCCACCGGCACGCTGGGCGGGTTGGCCTGGTACAGCACCTGGCCGTCGCGGCTTTCGATGCGGTCGACCACGTAGGGGCTGATCTTGTAGCCGCCGTTGGCGAAGGTGCTCCAGGCGCCGGCGATCTCCAGGGGCGTCAGGTTCGCGGTGCCCAGCGCCATGGACAGGTTCGGCGGCAGTTCCTGGGCATCGAAGCCGAAGCGGCTGATGTACTGGCGCGCGCGTTCCACACCCAGGGCCTGCAGGGTGCGGATCGAGACCATGTTGCGCGACTTGTACAGCGCCTCGCGCAGCGGGATGGGGCCGAGGAAGGTGTTGGTGTCGTTCTTCGGCCGCCAGACCTTGTCCAGGTACTCGTCGACGAACACGATGGGCGCATCGTTGACCAGGCTGGCGGCGGTGAAGCCGTTGTCCAGCGCGCAGCTGTAGATGAACGGCTTGAAGCTGGAGCCGGGCTGGCGCTTGGCCTGGACGGCGCGGTTGTAGCTGCTCTGCTCGAAGGAGAAGCCGCCGACCAGGGCCATGATGGCGCCGTTGTCCGGGTTCAGCGAGACCAGCGCGCTCTGCGCCGCCGGCACCTGGGTCAGGCGCAGGGCGCCGTCGTCCTTGCGCTGCACGCGGATCAGGTCGCCGGGCTGCAGCACGTCGCCGGGCTGGCGCGGCGCCGGGCCCATGCTGTTGCTGCTGAGGAAGGGGCGGGCCCACTTCATGTTGTCCCAACTGATGGTGTCGTCCTTGCCGTCACGGGTGACGACCATCACGCCGCTCTTCTCCACGCGGGTGACGATGGCCGGCTCCAGGCCGCCGATCGGGCGCTGCTGGGCCACCGCCAGGCGCCAGGCATCCAGCGACTTGCCCGGCATGCGCGCCTCGGGGCCGCGGTAACCGTGGCGCTGGTCGTATTCCTGGAGGCCTTCGCGCAGGGCGTCGTTGGCGTACTGCTGCAGGTCGCTGCGCACCGTGGTGTAGACCCGGTAGCCCTCGGTGTAGGCGTTGCCGCCGTAGCGGCCGACCATTTCGGCGCGGGCCATCTCGGCGATGTACGGGGCTGCCAGTTCCGGGCTCGCCACGTGGTAGGAGGCGCCCACCGGCTCGGCGACGGCTTCCTGGTAGCGGGCCTGGTCGATGAAGCCGAGCTTGTACATCCGCTCGAGGATCCAGTTGCGCCGCTCCATGCTGCGCGCCACGTTGGCCAGCGGGTTGTAGCGCGAGGGCGCCTTGGGCAGGCCGGCGATCATCGCCATCTGCGCCAGGCTCAGGTCCTTGATCGACTTGCCGTAGTAGACCTGGGCGGCGGCCTCGATGCCGTAGGCGCGGTTGCCGAGGTAGATCTTGTTGACGTACAGCTCGAGGATCTCGTCCTTGGTCAGCTCGCGCTCGATCTGCAGGGCCAGGAGGATCTCGGTGATCTTGCGCGAGAAGCTGCGCTCGTTGGTCAGGAAGTAGTTCTTCGCCACCTGCATGGTGATGGTGCTGCCGCCGGTCTGGATGTGACCGGTCGACAATAATTGCGCGGCAGCGCGCATAAGGCTCTTCACGTCCACGCCATAATGATTGGCGAAATTGTCGTCCTCGGCCGACAGAAGGGCGTGAATGAAATCCGGCGGGATGTCAGCGAAACGGATAGGCGTGCGGCGCATCTCGCCGAACTCTGCTATCAATTTGTTATCACTGCTGTAAACCCGCAACGGAATCTGCAGCTGCACGTTGCGCAGGGCGTCGACCGAAGGCAGGCTGGGGCTCAGGTACAGGTAGGCGCCACTTAAACCGAGCAGCACTCCACAAAAAAGGGTGACGCAAGTCCACCACAGAAACTTCAGCAGGCGCATTGGCAGGTCTTGGATTTCCAGGGAAAAGAGAGAGTTAAGCGAAAGGCGCGGCGAAAAGGGAAAAGCTGATCACATTATAAGCAGTTTTTTTGCCAGCGAGCTATTTGCGCGGGTGTCAAGTCTGGTATCTAATGTCAAAAAACATAAATCGTCCGTAAGTCTCGGATGCTGATAGGAAATCAGTCGTGCTAGGGCTCTTCACTAAGAAAGCGAACACACTGCTGGGGATCGACATCAGTTCGACTTCGGTCAAACTCCTCGAGTTGAGCCGTTCGGGCGGGCGCTACAAGGTAGAGGCCTACGCCGTAGAGCCGCTCCCGCCGAACTCGGTGGTCGAGAAGAACATCGCCGAACTGGAGGGGGTCGGCCAGGCGCTGTCGCGGGTGGTCGCCAAGGCGCGCACCGGCGTGAAGACGGCTGCCGTGGCGGTCGCCGGCTCGGCGGTCATCACCAAGACCATCGAGATGGACGGCGGTCTTTCCGAAGACGAGCTGGAGAACCAGCTCAAGATCGAAGCCGACCAGTACATTCCCTATCCCCTGGAGGAAGTCGCCATCGACTTCGAGGTCCAGGGCGTATCCGCGCGCAACGCCGAGCGCGTCGACGTGCTGCTGGCGGCCTGCCGCAAGGAGAACGTCGAGGTGCGCGAGGCCGCGCTGGCCCTGGCCGGGCTCACCGCCAAGGTGGTGGACGTCGAGGCCTACGCGCTGGAGCGCGCCTTCGGCCTGCTCGGCGACCAACTGGGCGGCAACGCCGACGAGCTGACCGTCGCGGTGGTCGACATCGGCGCCACCATGACCACCCTCAGCGTCCTCCACCACGGCCGCACCATCTATACCCGCGAGCAGCTGTTCGGCGGGCGCCAGCTCACCGAGGAGATCCAGCGCCGCTATGGCCTGTCGGTGGAAGAAGCCGGCCTCGCCAAGAAGCAGGGCGGTCTTCCGGATGACTACGACAGCGAAGTGTTGCAACCGTTCAAGGATGCGGTGGTGCAGCAGGTTTCGCGCTCCCTGCAGTTCTTCTTCGCCGCGGGCCAGTTCAACGACGTCGACTACATCCTGCTCGCCGGCGGCACGGCTTCCATCCCCGACCTGGACCGGCTCATCCAGCAGAAGATCGGCACCCCGACGCTGGTGGCCAACCCCTTCGCCGACATGGTGCTGAGCAACAAGGTGAATGCCGGGGCGCTGGCCAGTGACGCGCCGGCGCTGATGATTGCCTGCGGTCTGGCGATGAGGAGTTTCGACTGATGGCACGCATCAACCTACTGCCATGGCGGGAGCAGCTGCGCGAGGAGCGCAAGCAGCGCTTCCTGGTCGCCCTGGGTGGCGTGCTGCTGGTGTCCGGCGGCCTGGTGTTCCTCGGTGACCAGTACTTCAGCTCGGCGATCGAGAACCAGAGCGCGCGCAACGACTTCCTGCGCAAGGAAATCGCCGTGCTGGACGCCCGCATCAAGGAGATCAGCGAGCTGAAGACGCGCCGCCAGCAACTGCTGGAACGGATGAAGATCATCCAGGACCTGCAGGGCAACCGGCCGATCATCGGGCGCGTCTTCGACCAACTGGTGCGCACCCTGCCCGATGGCGTGTACTACACCGGCCTGAAGATGAACGGCCACACCATCGCCATCGCCGGCGCCGCCGAGTCCAACAACCGCGTGTCCAACCTGATGCGCAACCTGGACGCCTCCGACTGGCTGACCTCGCCCAACCTCACCGAGGTCAAGGCGGTCACCCAGGGCGCCGTCGACCAGGCCAACACCTTCCAGCTCACCGTGCAGCAGACGCAGCCTGGCGAGAAGGTCAAGGAGCAGGAGAAGAAGACAGTCGCGCAAGGAGCCAAGAAATGAGTCTGGCCGATTCCCTGCAAAGCCTGCGCAAGATCGACATCAACGAGCTGGACTTCAACAACGTCGGTTCCTGGCCCGCCGCGGCCAAGGTGATCGCCGGCGCGCTGCTGATGGTGCTGGTGCTGGTGCTCGGCTACCAGTTCCACCTCAAGGACCTGCAAGGCGAGCTGGACCAGCGCCGGGCCGAGGAAGAGACGCTCAAGCAGCAGTTCGGCACCAAGGCCTTCCAGGCGGCCAACCTGGAAGCCTACAAGAACCAGATGAAGGAGATGGAAGAGTCCTTCGGCGCGCTGCTGCGCCAGCTGCCCAGCGACACCGAGGTGCCCGGGCTGCTCGAGGACATCACCCGCACCGGCCTGGGCAGCGGCCTGGAGTTCGAGGAAATCAAGCTGCTGCCGGAAGTCACCCAGCAGTTCTACATCGAGCTGCCGATACAGATCAGCGTGGTCGGCGGCTACCACGACCTGGCGACCTTCGTCAGCGGCGTGGCCAGCCTGCCGCGGATCGTCACCCTGCACGACTTCGAGATCAAACCCGTGAGTGCGGACAGTACCACCAAGCTGCGCATGACCATCGTGGCCAAGACCTACCGCTACAACGACAAGGGCGTGCAGGCCAAGCCGGCGGCCAACAAGGCGGGGGCGAAGAAATGAACAAGCGCCTGATGCTGTGTGGCCTGTTGCTGCTGAGTCTGAATGGTTGCGGTTCGGGGGGCGATTTCGCCGACCTGCAGGCGTACATGGACGAAGTCCGTGCGCGGCCCAAGGGCTCCATCGAGCCGCTGCCCAAGTTCCAGCCCTACGAGGCCTTCACCTACAACGCCTCGTCCCTGCGCAGCCCGTTCCAGCCGCCGGTGAAGATCGACCTGGCGATCAAGCAGAAGGGCTCCAAGGTGGTCAAGCCCGACGAAACGCGGGTCAAGCAGTTCCTCGAAGGTTTCAACATCGAGACCTTCGAGATGGTGGGGACACTGTCCAACCAGGAGGGTACGTTCGCCCTGGTCCGCGGTGCAGGAGGGGTGCACCGGGTCAAGGTGGGGGATTATCTGGGGCGCAACGATGGGAAGATCGTTTCCATCAGCGAAGGCAAGATCGATGTAGTCGAGATCGTTCCTGATGGTGAGGGTGGCTGGCTCGAACGTCCGCGCAGCCTGACTCTCAAGGAGCGCTCCTAAGGGCGGGGATGACCATGGATAACAAACTGCTGTCTGCACGACGGATACAGACGACGATGAACAGAACTATGACCCGCCTGGGCTTTGCCCTGTTGGCCGGCCTTTTCGCGCCGAGCCTGCTCGCCGCCAACCTGCAGCGCGTCGACGTGGCCTCGCTGCCGGGGGATCGCGTGGAGCTCAAGCTGGGCTTCGACGAGCCGGTGGCCGCGCCGCGTGGCTACACCATCGAGCAGCCGGCGCGCATCGCCCTGGACCTGCCGGGCGTGCAGAACAAGCTGGGCAGCAAGAACCGCGAGCTGGGCGTGGGCAACGCGCGCAGCCTGACCGTGGTCGAGGCCAAGGACCGCACCCGCCTGATCATCAACCTGACCACCCTGGTGCCGTATTCCACCCGCGCCCAGGGCAACGACCTGATCATCCTGGTCGGCCAGGGTGGCGGCGCGCCCGCCGCGGCGGCCAGCTCCGCGCCGAGCGCGGCCCCGGCCTATGCCGCGGCGCCTCGCCCGGCGCAGCCCAAGCCCTACGTGCCGGTGGGCAAGGCGATCCGCAACATCGACTTCCAGCGCGGCGAGCAGGGCGAGGGCAATGTGGTCATCGACCTGTCCGACCCGAGCGTCAGCCCGGACATCCAGGAGCAGGGCGGCAAGATCCGCCTGGACTTCCCGCGCACCCAGCTGCCCGACAGCCTGCGCGTGCGCCTGGACGTGAAGGACTTCGCCACTCCGGTGCAGTTCGTCAACGCCTCGGCGGCCGGCGACAAGGCCAGCATCGTCATCGAGCCCAGCGGCCTGTACGACTACCTGGTGTTCCAGACCGACAACCGCATGACCGTCAGCATCAAGCCGATGACCGCCAACGAGGCCGAGAAGCGCAAGAAGGACAGCTTCGCCTACACCGGCGAGAAGCTGTCGCTGAACTTCCAGGACATCGACGTGCGCTCGGTGCTGCAGCTGATCGCCGACTTCACCGACCTCAACCTGGTGGCCTCGGACACCGTGCAGGGCAACATCACCCTGCGCCTGCAGAACGTGCCCTGGGACCAGGCGCTGGACCTGGTGCTCAAGACCAAGGGCCTGGACAAGCGCAAGGTCGGCAACGTCCTGCTGGTGGCGCCGGCCGACGAGATCGCCGCGCGCGAGCGCCAGGAGCTGGAAGCGCAGAAGCAGATCGCCGAACTGGCGCCCCTGCGTCGCGAACTGATCCAGGTGAACTACGCCAAGGCTTCCGACATCGCCAAGCTGTTCCAGTCCGTGACCGGCACCAGTTCCGGCCCGGGCGCCCAGCCTGCCGCCGGCACCGACAACCGTGGCTCCATCACCGTCGACGACCGCACCAACGCCATCATCGCCTACCAGACCCAGGACCGCCTGGACGAGCTGCGCCGCATCGTCTCGCAGCTGGACATCCCGGTACGCCAGGTGATGATCGAGGCGCGCATCGTCGAGGCCAGCGTCGACTACACCAAGGAGCTGGGGGTGCAGTGGGGTGGTTCGCTGAATAATCGCGGCAACTTCAACATCACCGGTGGTACTGGTGGTACCAGCAGTGCGAATACCTTCGTCGATCTGGGCGTCAGCACCGCGTCCCCGACCTCCGGTATCGGCATCGGCTTCGTCACCGACAACACCACCCTGGACCTGCAGCTCAACGCCATGGAGAAGACCGGCAACGGCGAAGTGGTGTCGCAGCCGAAGGTGGTCACCTCGGACAAGGAAACCGCGAAGATCCTCAAGGGCTCGGAGATTCCCTACCAGGAAGCCAGCTCCAGCGGCGCCACCTCGGTGTCCTTCAAGGAGGCCGCGCTGTCCCTGGAGGTCACCCCGCAGATCACCCCGGACAACCGCATCATCATGCAGGTCAAGGTGAACAAGGACGAGCCCGACTACCAGAACGCGCTGCTCGGCGTGCCGCCGATCAAGAAGAACGAGGTCAACGCCAAGGTGCTGGTCAACGACGGTGAAACCATCGTCATCGGCGGGGTGTTCTCCAACACCCAGACCAAGACCACCTCCAAGGTCCCGTTCCTCGGCGACGTACCGGTCGTCGGCCGCCTGTTCAAGAACGACTATGTGACGGACACCAAGAACGAGCTTCTGGTTTTCCTCACTCCCCGGATCATGAATAATCAGGCCATTGCCATCGATCGTTGATCAATGCCGTGCCCAATTTGATTCTGGTAGGCCCGATGGGTGCTGGAAAGAGCACCATCGGGCGTCTTCTTGCCAAAGAGCTGCACCTCGACTTCAAGGACTCCGACAAGGAGATCGAACAGCGCTGCGGAGCCAACATCCCCTGGATCTTCGACGTCGAGGGGGAGGCTGGCTTTCGTGAGCGGGAAAGCGCCATGCTCGCCGAGCTCTGCGACGGCGACGGCGTGGTGATCGCCACCGGCGGCGGCGCCGTGCTGCGCGAGGCCAACCGCGCCGCGCTCAAGGCCGGCGGCAAGGTGGTCTACCTGCACGCCTCGGTCGACCAGCAGATCGCCCGCACCGCCCGCGACAGGAACCGGCCGCTGCTGCAGAAGCCCAACCCGGGGCAGATCCTGCGCGACCTCATGGCCCTGCGCGATCCGCTGTACCGGGAGATCGCCGACGTGGTGGTGGAAACCGACGAGCGGCCACCGCGCCTGGTGGTGCTGGAGATACTCGATCGCCTGCGCAGGCTGGAGCGCCATTAAAGGGCGCGCGGTTCTGCGTTATCCTAGTGCCCTTTCCTGTCTGGGGGCTTCATGCGCACACTCACTGTCGATCTCGGCGACCGCAGCTACCCGATCCACATCGGCGAAGGGCTGCTGGACGATCCGCGTCATTTCGCGCCGCATATCCGTGGGCGGCAGGTCGCCATCGTCACCAACGAGACCATCGCGCCGCTGTACCTGGCGCGCCTGCAGAAGACGCTGGCCGACTACGCGCAGATCGCCGTGGTCCTGCCCGATGGCGAGGCGTACAAGCAGTGGGAAACCCTGCAATTGATCTTCGATGCCCTGCTGCAGGCGCGGCATGACCGCAAGACCACCCTGATCGCCCTTGGCGGCGGCGTGGTCGGCGACATGACCGGCTTCGCCGCGGCCTGCTACCAGCGCGGTGTCGATTTCATCCAGGTGCCGACCACCCTGCTGTCCCAGGTGGATTCCTCGGTGGGCGGCAAGACCGGTATCAACCACCCGCTGGGCAAGAACATGATCGGCGCCTTCTACCAGCCGCAGGCGGTGGTGATCGATGCCGCCTCGCTGCGCACGCTGCCGGCGCGCGAGCTGTCCGCCGGCCTGGCAGAGGTCATCAAGTACGGCCTGATCTGCGACGAGTCTTTCCTCGCCTGGCTGGAAGACAACGTCGACGCGCTGCTGGCGCTCGACTCCGCCGCGCTGGCCGAAGCCATCGAGCGCTCCTGCGCGGCCAAGGCCCGGGTGGTGGGCGCCGACGAACGGGAATCCGGGGTGCGCGCCACCCTGAACCTCGGCCACACCTTCGGCCACGCCATCGAGACCCACATGGGCTATGGCGTCTGGCTGCACGGCGAAGCCGTGGGTGCGGGAACCGTGATGGCACTGCAGGTGTCGCATCTGTTGGGCTGGCTGACCGCCGCCGAGCGCGACCGTGGCGTGCGCCTGCTGCAGCGGGCGAAACTGCCGGTGGTGCCGCCGAAGGAAATGAGCGCCGGGGATTTCCTCGAGCACATGGCGGTGGACAAGAAGGTGCTCGACGGCCGTCTGCGCCTCGTATTGCTGAAAGGGCTGGGGGATGCGGTGGTCACTGCGGACTTCCCTCGTGAGATTCTGGAAGAAACCCTGCGTACTGATTACCAGGCCCTGGTCGATCAGTTAGGAGAACATTGAGGTCCCATGTCCAGCTTGCATGCCGATGAGGCCTTCCTGGCCCACTACCAGTTCAGCCACGACCCCTTCGCTCCGCGGGTTCCTGGCTTCAAGTTCTTCCCGGCACAGCGCAAGCCGGTGCTGGGCCAACTGCACCACCTGGCGCGCTACAGTCACCTGCTGCTGGCGGTGACCGGCCCCCTGGGCAGCGGCAAGACGTTGCTGCGCCAGGCCCTGGTGGCCAGCACCAACAAGGATGCGGTGTCCAGCGTGGTGATCTCCGGCCGCTCGGCGGCCGACGAAGCCACCCTGATGCGCCAACTGGCCCAGGGCCTGGGCATCACTCAGGTGAGCATCGAGGCCATCCTGGCCAAGGTCGCCCAGCTGGCGATCACCGGGCAGGACGTCTACCTGCTGGTGGACGATGCCGAGCAACTGCGTGACGGCGCCCTGGAAGTGCTGCTGTTGCTGGCCGCCGGCAACAGCGAGGCGCGCCTGCACGTGTTCCTGTTCGGCGAGCCCGAGCTGCTGTCGCGGCTGGAGGCGCTGTCCGAGGGCGAGGAGCGCTTCCACGCCATCGAGCTGCAGCCCTACAGCGAGGAAGAAACCCGCGAATACCTGGCGCAGCGCCTGGAAGGCGCAGGGCAGGGCGCCGAGCTGATTTCCGACGACCTGCTGGCCGACATCCACGAGCAGTCCGGCGGCTGGCCGGGTTCGATCAACCAGGTGGCCCGCGACGCCCTGATCGAGGCGATGCTGGCCGACCGTGGCGGCGCCCGCAAGGCCGCCCCCGGCGCCAGCCTGCGCCTGCCGAAGAAACATCTGCTGATCCTCGGCGTGGTCGCCATCGGCGTGGTCGCCGCCTGGTTCATGCAGGGCCGCACCAGCAAGCCGGATAGCGCCGCCACCCAGGCTTCCGCGCAGTTGCCGATGGGTTCCGCCGCGCAGCCGGGCGCCGCCCAGGCGCCGGCCTCGGGCTCCGGTCCCTCGGTGGAGTTCGCCGGTTCCAACCAGCCGGTGCCGCTGCCGCTGGTGGGCGAGGCCCAGCCGGTCATCCGCGAGCCCATGGCCCAGGCCGGTGGCCAGGAAGACGCCGACGAAGGCGCCATGCCCGCGCCTGGCGTGCCGCCGACCGTGACCACCTCCGCACCGCCGCTCGCGCCGCTGGCCGGCAAGAGCGCGCCGCAACCGCTGAACCCGGTGCCGCCGGCGCCGAGCGTGGCGAGTGCTCCGGCGCAGCCGGTGGTTTCCGCGCCGGCACCGGCCCCGGTCAGCAAGCCGGTGGCCAAGGCCGAGCCGGTAAAACCGGTCGCTAAGCCCGCGGCCAAGCCGGCAGAACCCAAGGCCGTGGCCAAGGCTGCGCCGAGCAAGCCTGCGGCCCCGGCCAAGGCCAGCGCCGCCGCCGGTGGCGCCGGTAGCCAGTGGTATCGCTCGCAGCCCGCGGGGAATTATGCTGTGCAGGTGCTGGGCACCGGCTCCGAGGCCAGCGCCAAGGCCTATATCAGCAAGCAGGGCGGCGGCGAGTACCGCTACTTCCGCAAGACCCTGCAGGGCAAGCCCTTCTACGTGGTGACCTACGGCAGCTTCCCCAGCCGCGCCGCCGCCGTGGCCGCGGTGAAGAGCCTGTCGGCCAAGGCCCAGGGCGGCAAACCCTGGCCGCGCACCTTCGCCAGCATCCAGCAGGAAATCGCCAGCGCCCGCTGACGCGCTGTCGCAAAAATGAAAACCCGCCGGTCACAAGCACGACTGGCGGGTTTTTTCTTTCAGGAATGCGACATCCAGTTTCAGCCTCTCGCCAAAAATTTGTGAGGCGCCTTGTACCTATGTACAATGGCCTCCCTTTGCCTGTCGGAAACTTGCCGCTTGAGCGAGAAGACAGGCGAAGTCGCTGAATTAAAAAAGTTTTGCCGGTGAGAGTTCCCTATGAAAGCAGGTCTGTACCATCCTGAGACGTTCAAGGATAACTGCGGATTCGGCCTGATCGCCCATATGCAGGGCGAGCCAAGCCACGAACTTCTGCAAACCGCCATCGAAGCACTGACCTGCATGACCCACCGAGGTGGGATCAACGCGGACGGGAAGACCGGGGACGGCTGCGGGCTGCTGATCCAGAAGCCCGACGAGTTCCTGCGGGCGGTGGCCAAGGCCGAGTTCGCGACCGATTTGCCCGCCCAGTACGCGGTGGGCATGGTCTTCTTCAACCAGGACCCGGTGAAGGCCGAGGCCGCTCGCGCGAACATGAATCGCGAGATCGAGGCCGAAGGCCTGCAACTGGTCGGCTGGCGCAAGGTGCCGATCGACACCAGCGTGCTCGGCCGCCTGGCCCTGGAGCGCCTGCCGCAGATCGAGCAGGTGTTCGTCGGCGGCGAAGGCCTGTCCGACCAGGACTTCGCCGTGAAGCTGTTCTGCGCCCGTCGGCGCTCCTCGGTGGCCAACGCCGCCGACGCCGACCATTACGTCTGCAGCTTCTCGCACAAGACCATCATCTATAAGGGCCTGATGATGCCGGCGGACCTCGCCGCCTTCTATCCGGACCTTTCCGACGAGCGCCTGAAGACCGCCATCTGCGTCTTCCACCAGCGCTTCTCCACCAACACCCTGCCGAAGTGGCCGTTGGCCCAGCCGTTCCGCCTGCTGGCGCACAACGGCGAGATCAACACCATCACCGGCAACCGCAACTGGGCCCAGGCCCGGCGCAGCAAGTTCGTCAACGAGTTCATGCCGAACCTCGACGAACTCGGTCCGCTGGTCAACCGCGTGGGTTCGGACTCCTCGAGCATGGACAACATGCTCGAGCTGATGGTCACCGGCGGCATGGACATGTTCCGCGGCCTGCGCATGATCATTCCGCCGGCCTGGCAGAACGTCGAGACCATGGACGCCGACCTGCGCGCGTTCTATGAATTCAACTCGCTGCACATGGAGCCGTGGGACGGCCCCGCCGGCGTGGTGCTGACCGACGGCCGCTACGCCGTCTGCCTGCTCGACCGCAACGGCCTGCGCCCGGCGCGCTGGGTCACCACCAGGAACGGCTACATCACCCTGGCCTCGGAAATCGGCGTGTGGGACTACAAGGCCGAGGACGTGCTGGCCAAGGGCCGCGTCGGCCCGGGGCAGATCCTCGCGGTGGACACCGAGACCGGCCAGCTGCTGCAGACCGAGGACATCGACAACCGCCTGAAGTCGCGCCACCCGTACAAGCAGTGGCTGCGCCAGCGCGCGCTGCGCATCCAGGCGACCCTGGAAGACGACCAGGGCGTGGCCAGCTACGACAGCGATCAGCTCAAGCAGTACATGAAGATGTTCCAGGTCACCTTCGAGGAGCGTGACCAGGTGCTGCGCCCGCTGGCCGAGCAGGGCCAGGAAGCGGTCGGCTCGATGGGCGACGACACCCCGATGGCGGTGCTGTCCAAGCGCATCCGCTCGCCCTACGACTACTTCCGCCAGGTCTTCGCGCAGGTCACCAACCCGCCGATCGACCCGCTGCGCGAAGCCATCGTGATGTCCCTGGAGACCTGCCTGGGCGTCGAGCAGAACATCTTCGAAGAGTCGCCGCACCACGCCAACCAGGCCATCCTGACCACCCCGGTGATCTCCCCGGCGAAGTGGCGCAGCCTGATGAACCTGGAGCGCCCGGGCTTCGACCGCCACCACATCGACCTGAACTACGACGAGTCCATCGGCCTGGAAGCGGCCGTGCGCAACATCGCCGACCAGGCCGAGGAAGCCGTGCGCGCCGGCAAGGTGCTGCTGGTGCTCTCCGACCGCCACATCGCCCCCGGCAAGCTGCCGGTGCACGCGGCCCTGGCCGTGGGCGCCGTGCACCACCGCCTGGTGCAGACCGGCCTGCGCTGCGACTCGAACATCCTGGTGGAGACCGCCACCGCCCGCGACCCGCACCACTTCGCGGTGCTGGTGGGCTTCGGCGCCTCGGCGGTCTACCCGTTCCTCGCTTACGAGGTGCTGGCCGACCTGATCCGCACCGGCGAAGTGCTGGGCGACCTCTACGAGGTGTTCAAGTACTACCGCAAGGGCATCTCCAAGGGCCTGATGAAGATCCTGTCGAAGATGGGTATCTCCACCATCGCCTCCTACCGCGGCGCCCAGCTGTTCGAAGCCATCGGCCTGTCCGACGAGGTCACCGGCCTGTGCTTCCCGGGCGTGCCCAGCCGCATCCAGGGCGCGCGCTTCCTCGACATCGAGAACGAGCAGAAGCTGCTGGCCTTTGATGCCTGGAACAACCGCAAGCCGATCCAGCAGGGCGGCCTGCTGAAGTTCGTCTACGGCGGCGAGTACCACGCCTACAACCCGGACGTGGTCAACACCCTGCAGGCCGCCGTGCAGCAGGGCGACTACGAGAAATTCAAGGAATACACCGCGCTGGTGGACAAGCGTCCGGTGTCGATGCTCCGCGACCTGCTGCAGGTGAAGACCGCCGCGCAGCCGCTGAGCCTCGACGAAATCGAGCCGCTGGAGTCGATCTTCAAGCGCTTCGACGCCGCCGGCATCTCCCTCGGCGCGCTGTCGCCGGAAGCCCACGAGGCCCTGGCCGAAGCCATGAACCGCCTCGGCGGGCGCTCCAACTCCGGTGAGGGCGGCGAGGACCCGGCGCGCTACGGCACGCTGAAGAGCTCGAAGATCAAGCAGGTGGCCACCGGCCGCTTCGGCGTGACCCCGGAATACCTGGTCAACGCCGAGGTCCTGCAGATCAAGGTGGCCCAGGGCGCCAAGCCCGGCGAGGGCGGCCAGCTGCCCGGCGGCAAGGTCAACGGCCTGATCGCCCGCCTGCGCTACGCGGTGCCCGGCGTGACGCTGATCTCGCCGCCGCCGCACCACGACATCTACTCCATCGAGGACCTGGCGCAGCTGATCTTCGACCTCAAGCAGGTCAACCCGCAGGCGCTGGTGTCGGTGAAACTGGTCTCCGAGCCGGGCGTGGGCACCATCGCCGCCGGCGTGGCCAAGGCCTATGCCGACCTGATCACCATCTCCGGCTACGACGGCGGTACCGGCGCATCGCCGATCACCTCCATCAAGTACGCCGGTTCGCCTTGGGAGCTGGGCCTGGCCGAGGCGCACCAGACCCTGCGCGGCAACGACCTGCGCGGCAAGGTCCGCGTGCAGACCGACGGCGGCCTGAAGACCGGCCTGGACGTGATCAAGGCGGCCATCCTCGGCGCCGAGAGCTTCGGCTTCGGCACCGCGCCGATGATCGCCCTGGGCTGCAAGTACCTGCGCATCTGCCACCTGAACAACTGCGCCACGGGCGTGGCCACCCAGAACGACAAGCTGCGCAAGGACCACTTCATCGGCACCGTCGAGATGGTGACGAACTTCTTCACCTTCATCGCCAGCGAGACCCGCGAATGGCTGGCCAAGCTGGGCGTGCGCAGCCTCGCCGAGCTGATCGGCCGTACCGACCTGCTGGAAATCCTCCCCGGCGAAACCGCCAAGCAGGGCAACCTCGACCTCACCCCGCTGCTGGGCAGCGACCTGATCCCGGCCGAGAAGCCGCAGTTCTGTGAAGTCGAGAAGAACCCGCCGTTCGACCAGGGCCTGCTGGCCGAGAAGATGGTCGAGCTGGCCCGCGGCGCCATTGAAGGCGCCAAGGGCGGCGAGTACGAGCTGGACATCTGCAACTGCGACCGTTCCATCGGCGCGCGCGTGTCCGGCGAGATCGCCCGGGTGCACGGCAACCAGGGCATGGCCAAGGCGCCGATCACCTTCCGCTTCAAGGGCACCGCAGGGCAGAGCTTCGGCGTGTGGAACGCCGGCGGCCTGCACCTGTACCTGGAAGGCGACGCCAACGACTACGTGGGCAAGGGCATGACCGGCGGCAAGCTGGTGGTGACCCCGCCCAAGGGCAGCCCGTTCAAGACCCAGGAGTCGGCCATCGTCGGCAACACCTGCCTGTACGGCGCCACCGGCGGTAAGCTGTTCGCCGCCGGCACCGCGGGCGAGCGCTTCGGCGTGCGCAACTCCGGCGCCCACGCGGTGGTGGAAGGCACTGGCGACCACTGCTGCGAGTACATGACCGGCGGCTTCGTCTGCGTACTGGGCAAGACCGGCTACAACTTCGGCTCCGGCATGACCGGGGGCTTCGCCTACGTCCTGGACATGGACAACACCTTCGTCGACCGCGTGAACCATGAGCTGGTGGAAATCCAGCGGATCAGCGGCGAGGCGATGGAGGCCCAGCGCAGCCACCTGCGCAAGGTCCTGGTGGAATATGTCGAGGAAACGGCGAGCGAGTGGGGTGCGAACCTGCTGGAGAACCTCGACGACTACCTGCGTCGGTTCTGGCTGGTGAAACCGAAGGCCGCGAGCCTCGGTTCCCTGCTGACCAGCACCCGTGCCAACCCGCAATAAGCGCCTGAAGTCTGAAGAGGTCTTGAAATGTCTGAACGTCTCAACAATGACTTCCAGTTCATCGAAGTCGGGCGCAAGGATCCGAAGAAGAAACTGCTGCGCCAGCGCAAGCGCGAGTTCGTGGAAATCTACGACCTGTTCAAGCCGCAGCAGGCGGCTGACCAGGCCCATCGCTGCCTGGGCTGCGGCAACCCGTACTGCGAGTGGAAGTGCCCGGTCCACAACTTCATCCCCAACTGGCTGAAGCTGGTTTCCGAAGGCAACATCCTGGCCGCCGCCGAGCTGTCGCACCAGACCAACACCCTGCCGGAAGTCTGCGGCCGGGTGTGCCCGCAGGACCGCCTCTGCGAGGGTGCCTGCACCCTCAACGACGGTTTCGGTGCGGTGACCATCGGCTCGGTGGAGAAATACATCACCGACACCGCCTTCGCCATGGGCTGGCGCCCGGACATGTCCAAGGTCAAGCCCACCGGCAAGCGCGTCGCGGTGATCGGCGCCGGCCCGGCCGGCCTGGGCTGCGCCGACGTGCTGGTGCGCAACGGCGTGACCCCGGTGGTGTACGACCGCAACCCGGAAATCGGCGGCCTGCTGACCTTCGGCATCCCCGAGTTCAAGCTGGAAAAGCACGTGCTGTCGCGTCGCCGCGAAGTCTTCACCGGCATGGGCATCGAGTTCCGCCTGAACACCGAGATCGGCAAGGACGTGACCATGGAGCAACTGCTCGATGAGTACGATGCCGTGTTCATGGGCATGGGCACCTACACCTACATGAAGGGTGGCTTCCCCGGCGAGGACCTGCCCGGCGTGCACGATGCGCTGGACTTCCTGATCGCCAACGTGAACCGCAACCTCGGCTTCGAGAAGTCCCCCGAGGACTTCGTCGACATGAAGGGCAAGCGCGTGGTGGTCCTGGGCGGCGGCGACACCGCGATGGACTGCAACCGCACCTCCATCCGCCAGGGCGCCAAGAGCGTGACCTGCGCCTACCGCCGCGACGAAGAGAACATGCCTGGTTCGCGCAAAGAGGTGAAGAACGCCAAGGAAGAGGGCGTGAAGTTCCTCTTCAACCGCCAGCCCATCGCCATCGTCGGCGAGGACAGGGTGGAAGGCGTGAAGGTGGTCGAGACCCGTCTCGGCGAACCGGACGCCCGTGGCCGCCGTAGCCCCGAGCCGATCCCGGGCTCCGAGGAGATCATCCCGGCCGAAGCCGTGCTGATCGCCTTCGGCTTCCGCCCGAGCCCGGCGCCCTGGTTCGAGCAGCACCAGGTCGAGATCGACAGCCAGGGCCGCGTCATCGCCCCGGCCGCCGCGCAGTTCAAGCACCAGACCAGCAACCCGAAGATCTTCGCCGGCGGCGACATGGTCCGTGGTTCCGATCTGGTGGTGACGGCGATCTTCGAAGGGCGCACTGCGGCTGAGGGCATCCTCGATTACCTCGGCGTCTGATTGGCTGTCTTGCCGGCTGCGCCGAGGCGCTTTTCGTAGGATGGGTTGAGCTTTGCGAAACCCATGCGGCCGTGGGGTGATGGGTATCGCTTCGCTCAACCCATCCTACGACTGCGAACCCTGCCCTGTAGGAGCAGGCCCTGCCCGCGAATCGCGCGCAGGGCGCGCTCCTGCAAAAGATGTATGGCGCTGCGGCAGAATGCCGCGATGGACAAAAGGCACGGCCCCCGCCGTGCCTTTTGCTTTGGGCTTTGCGAAAATGCCCGCACTTTTTTGCCGGATGCCGCCATGACTGCCCTGAAGAACGATCGCTTCCTCCGTGCCCTGCTCAAGCAGCCCGTCGACGTCACCCCCGTGTGGATGATGCGCCAGGCCGGCCGCTACCTCCCGGAATACCGCGCCACCCGCGCCAAGGCCG
Source organism: Pseudomonas sp. NBRC 100443 (assembly GCF_030268185.1). Lineage (NCBI taxonomy): Bacteria > Pseudomonadati > Pseudomonadota > Gammaproteobacteria > Pseudomonadales > Pseudomonadaceae > Pseudomonas > Pseudomonas sp. NBRC 100443. The sequence continues at coordinate 75,416 of NZ_BSQE01000013.1, read as the reverse complement.
GGGACTTCATGAGCCTGTGCATGAACCCGCAGCTGGCCTGCGAGGTGACCCTGCAGCCGCTGGACCGCTATCCGCAGCTGGACGCGGCGATCCTCTTCTCCGACATCCTCACCATCCCCGACGCCATGGGCCAGGGCCTGTTCTTCGAGAGCGGCGAGGGCCCGCGCTTCAAGAAGGTGGTCTCCAGCCTGGCCGACATCGAGGCGCTGCCGATCCCCGATCCGGAAAAGGACCTGGGCTACGTCATGGACGCGGTGCGCACCATCCGCCGCGAGCTGAACGGCCGGGTGCCGCTGATCGGTTTCTCCGGCAGCCCCTGGACCCTCGCCACCTACATGGTCGAGGGCGGCTCCAGCAGGGACTTCCGCAAATCCAAGGCGATGCTCTACGACAACCCGCAGGCCATGCACGCGCTGCTCGACAAGCTGGCGCAGTCGGTGACCAGCTACCTCAACGGGCAGATCCGCGCCGGCGCCCAGGCCGTGCAGATCTTCGACTCCTGGGGCGGCAGCCTGTCGGCGGCGGCGTACCAGGAATTCTCCCTGGCCTACATGAAGAAGATCGTCGACGGCCTGATCCGCGAGCACGACGGCCGCCAGGTGCCGGTGATCCTCTTCACCAAGGGCGGCGGCCTGTGGCTGGAATCCATGGCCGCCACCGGCGCCGAAGCGCTGGGCCTGGACTGGACCTGCGACATCGGCAGCGCCCGCGCCCGCGTCGGCGACAAGGTGGCGCTGCAGGGCAACATGGACCCGTCGGTGCTCTACGCCAACCCGGAAGCCATCCGCCGCGAAGTGGCGCGCATCCTCGGCGCCTACGGCCAGGGCAGCGGCCACGTGTTCAACCTCGGCCACGGCATCACCCCGGAAGTCGATCCGGCCCATGCCGGCGCCTTCTTCGAGGCGGTGCACGAGCTGTCGGCGCAGTATCACTGAGCGGAAGCTGCGGTGGCTCGCGAGCAAGCTCGCTCCTACGAAAAGCCAAAGCGCATTCGCTCTGGCTTTTGGACTTCCAGAGAAATACCCGAGCGCACCGGAACGCCCCTTCAGCAGGCCGAACGAAACCGGCGCTCAGGAGGTCATGCGACATGGATGTCGCGAGAGCCCCGATGGGCTACAGGGACGTACCCTCGGGGCAGGCCTCCGTGGCGGGGGAATTCGCGAGGGTAGCCCGGCTCCATCGGGCCCGTATGCGGGGCAAGCCTTTTTGGTTCCTTTTGTGGCGTTTGACAAAAGGGACTCGCCCGAGGGGGCGAAACAAGACGGTCGGGCAGACTCGGTGCGGCGCAGAAACACCCAAGCCAAGGCAACTGGGTTTCCGCGTTCGCAAGCCAAGCCATAGCCCCAGCCATATGAAAATACCGTTTCCCCCAGGCAGAGAAACGGCATCCTTTCTTAAGTGAACAGCATTACCGCCATTGGCGGCGCTTTTTCATGGGCGCTATCGGTCAGGCGGCGTCGGCCGCGTAGCCGGCGGCGCGCTGCTGGGCCTTGCGACGGTTCGCCACCAGCAGCCCGGAGCACACGACCACGATGGTCAGCAGGGCGGTGGCGACCACCTCCATGCGGTGGTCCGGGCGGATCATCATGGTTACCAGGGCGCCGGCGATGAACAGGATCACCGCCCAGGTCAGCCAGGGGAACAGCCACATCTTCAGCGTCAGCTGGTGGCCCTGGGCGAGCAGCTTCTTGCGCATGTTCAGCTGCGAGATGGCGATCACCAGGTACACCAGCAGGGCGATGGCGCCGGAGCTGGCCAGCAGGAAGTTGAACACTTCGGCCGGGGCCAGGTAGTTGGCGAAGGTGCACAGGAAGGCCATGGCGGTGGACAGCAGCACGGCGTACACCGGGGTGCGGCTGGCGCTGGTCACCTGGGCGATGCGCGGGGCGTCGCCGCGCTTGCTCAGCGAGTACATCATCCGCGAGGCGGTGTAGAGCGCCGAGTTCAGGCAGCTGGTCACCGAGACCAGGACGATGATGTCGACGATCAGCTTGGCGTAGGGCACGTGCAGGTGCTCCAGCACGGTCTGGTAGGAGCCCATGCTCACCAGGCGCGGGTCGTTCCACGGCACCAGGCAGACCACGATCAGGATCGACAGCAGGTAGAACAGGGCGATACGCCAGATCACCGAGTTGGTGGCGCGGGTGATCTGCTGCGCCGGGTCCTTGGACTCGGTGGCGGCGATGGTGACGATCTCCGAGCCCATGAAGGAGAACATGGTGGTCAGCAGGGCCGCCAGCACGGCGCCCCAGCCCTTGGGCAGGAAGCCGCCCTCGGCGTACAGGTGGCTGATGCCGCTGACCTCGGGGTTCGGCGAGACGCCGAAGATGGCCGCGCAACCCATGACCAGGAAGGCGATGATCGAGCCGACCTTGATCAGTGCCAGCCAGAACTCGAACTCACCGTAGTTCTTCACGCTGAACAGGTTGGTCACGGTCAGCGCCGCGGTGATCACGAAGGCCAGGACCCAGATCGGCGCGCCGGGGATCCAGGCGTGGATGATGGCGGCGGCGGCGTTGGCCTCCAGCGGGATCACCAGCACCCAGAACCACCAGTACAGCCAGCCGATGGTGAAGCCGGCCCAGTGGCCGATGGCGCGGTCGGCGTAAGTGGAGAAGGAGCCGCTGTCCGGCTGCGCGACGGCCATTTCGGCCAGCATGCGCATGACCAGGACCACCAGCAGGCCGGCGACCAGGTAGGAGACCATGACGCCCGGGCCGGCTTCGGCGATGGCGTGGCCGGAGCCGACGAAGAGGCCGGCGCCGATGGCCCCGGCGATGGACAACATGGTGACGTGGCGGTTCTTCAGGCCCTGGGCCAGACCGGCGGATGGGGTACTGCTCATGCGTTACCTACAGCGAGAAAAGGAAGGAAATGCGTCCTGCGCAGCCGAAGCCGTTTTGATAATCCAACGAGGTGTTCCTTTTCCTGAACGCAAGATGCGCGCCATATTTTGTTACGACCTTGGTCGTAGGCGCGAAAAAAGTTGGGTAGAAGTGCCACGACGCCCCGGGATAGGGGCGTCGCGATCATGGGAATGTCATATCCAGAGGCGACACTGGCATATCTGTCGCCGACAGAATCGAAACTGAGTGTGTAGAAACTACTCAGTTGTGCGGAGTGCTCAGCGCGGGAAGGGTGCGCGGTAACACTGCCAGGCGCGCCAGGTGCAACGCCACCAGCACGGCGATGCTCAGCAGCGCGGCGATGAACAGGCCGACGCCGGTCCAGCCGAAGTGGTGCCAGAACACCCCGCCGGTGGTGCCGGCCACGCTGGAGCCCAGGTAATAGCTGAACAGGTACAGCGACGAGGCCTGGCCCTTGGCCTTGAGCGCGCGGCGGCCGATCCAACTGCTGGCCACCGAGTGCGCGGCGAAGAAGCCGAAGGTGAACAGCAGCATGCCCGCGACTATCAGCGGCAGCGCCGGCAGCAGGGTCAGCAGCAGGCCGCTGAGCATCAGCACTATCACCGCCCAGAGCACCTTGCGCCGGCCCAGGCGGTCGGCCAGCGAGCCGACCCAGGCGGAGCTGTAGATGCCCACCAGGTACACCAGCGAGAGCACGCCGACCACGGCCTGGCTGAGGTGGTACGGATCGGCCAGCAGGCGGTAGCCGATGTAGTTGAACAGGGTGACGAAGGCGCCCATCAGCAGGAAGCCCTCGAGGAACAGCCAGGGCAGGCCGGCGTCGCGCAGGTGCGAGGCGAAGCCGTCGGCCAGTTGCCGGAGGTTCAGCGGGGTGGGGCGGAAATTGCGCGACTCCGGGATAATGCGCCAGAACACCACGGCCGCCACCAGGGCCAGGCCGCCGAGGATGGCGATGGCCGCGTGCCAGGACATGAAGTCCACCAGCACGCCGGTGATCAGCCGCCCGCTCATGCCGCCGATGGCGTTGCCGCCGATGTACAGCCCCATGGACAGGCCGATGTGCTGCGGGTGGATTTCCTCGCTCAGGTAGGTCATGCCCACCGCCGCCAGGCCGCTGAGCGACAGCCCGACCAGCGCGCGCATGGCCAGCACGCCGTGCCAGGTCGGCATCACCGCGCTGGCCAGGGTGAAGAGGGCGGCGAAGGCCAGCGAGGCGACCATGATCGGCTTGCGCCCGATGGCGTCGGAAATCGGCCCGGTGACCAGCAGGCCGAGGGCCATCATGATGGTCGCGATGGACAGCACCAGGCTGCTCTGCGCGGCGCTGAGGGCGAAGGTCTGCGACAGCACCGGCATCATCGGCTGCACGCAGTAGAGCAGGGCGAAGGTGGCGAAGCCGCCGGAGAACAGCGCCAAAGAGGTGCGCATGAAGGCCGGGGTGCCTTTCTCGATGTAGCTCTCGATGTCGTTCACGGCGCCGGCCAGCGCCTGGTTGGCCGCCTCGGCGGCCTGCAGCAAGGCGGGTTCGGAATCCGACGAAGCCCGCACGGCAGAGTGACTCACAACTCACCTCGATTCTGGAAAGGGGTGTGCCTCGCGGCGAGCGAAATCGGCCCGCGCAGCCAGGCTGGCAGAAAGTGGAAAGTCGTTATTGGGCTTGTGTGACAAGGATAAGGAAGGGCTTTTATTATTTCCAATATATTGATCGACACGTTTGATATGTAATTCGACTCATTCGGAGTTCCCATGGAGCTGCGCCACCTGCGTTACTTCATCGCCGTCGCCGAGGAACTGCATTTCGGCCGCGCCGCCGAGGCCCTGGGCATCTCCCAGCCGCCGCTGAGCCAGCAGATCCAGGCGCTGGAGGAGGAGATAGGCGCGCGCCTGCTGGAGCGCACCAACCGTCGGGTGGCGCTGACCGAAGCCGGCCGGCTGTTCCTCGACGAGGCCCGCCAGGTGTTGGCCCAGGTCGACCGCGCGGTGCTGCTGGCGCGCCGCGCGCACCAGGGCGAACTGGGCGAGTTGCGCATCGGCTTCACCGCCTCGGCGCCCTTCACCTCGGCCATCCCGCGCAGCATCCACGCCTTCCGCCAGGCCTACCCGGAAGTGCACCTGGACCTGCAGGAGATGAGCAGCCGGCAGATCGTCGAAGCGCTGCAGGAAGAGCGCCTGCAGGTCGGGGTGATCCGCTCCTTCCAGCTGCCGGCCTCGCTAGAGGCGGTGGAGCTGTTCAGCGAACCGCTGGTGGCGGTGCTGCGCGCCGACCACCCGCTGGCCCGCGAGTCGCTGGAGGGCCTGGAGCTGGCGGCGCTGGCCGAGGAGCCCTTCGTGTTCTTCCCGCGCAGCTACGGCACCGGCCTCTACGACCAGTTGCAGGCGCTGGCGCGGCAGGCCGGCTTCACCCCGCGCATCAGCCAGGAGGCCGGCGAGGCCATGACCATCATCGGCCTGGTGGCGGCGGGCCTGGGGGTTTCCATGCTGCCCGGCTCGTTCCGCCGCACGCGGGTGGACGGGGTGGTCTACCGCACCCTGCTGGACCCTGGCGCGACCAGCTCGGTATGGCTGGTGCGGCGGCGCAGCGAGAGGTCCCCGGCGGCGCTGGCCTTCATCGAGCTGGTCACCCGCGGCGCGGCGGCCTAGGCGCCGCCCGACGGCATGCGCAAGTGCTCGCCCTCGTCATGGGCATTGCATAGAATCCGCTGTCACTTGAACGGCTTGGAGGGGTGCTCATGCGTCGCGTGGTTTTCAATCAGAAGGGCGGGGTCGGCAAGTCGAGCATTGCCTGCAACCTGGCCGCCGTGAGCGCCGCCGAGGGCTACCGCACGCTGCTGGTGGACCTGGACGCCCAGGGCAACTCCACCCACTACCTCACCGGCCTGACCGGCGACGACGTGCCCATGGGCATCGCCGATTTCTTCAAGCAGAGCCTCTCCGGCGGCCCCTTCGCCCGCAAGGGCAAGGTGGATATCTACGAGACGCCGTTCGACAACCTCCATGTGGTGACCGCCACCGCCGAGCTGGCCGACCTGCAGCCCAAGCTCGAGGCCAAGCACAAGATCAACAAGCTGCGCAAACTGCTCGACGAGCTGGCCGAGGACTACGACCGTATCTACCTGGACACCCCGCCGGCGCTGAACTTCTACACGGTATCCGCGCTGATTGCCGCCGACCGCTGCCTGATCCCCTTCGACTGCGACAGTTTTTCCCGCCAGGCGCTGTACGGCCTGCTGCGCGAGATCGAGGAGCTGAAGGAGGACCACAACGAGGACCTGGAAGTGGAGGGCATCGTGGTCAACCAGTTCCAGCCGCGCGCCAGCCTGCCACAGCAACTGCTCGACGAACTGGTGGAAGAGGAAATGCCGGTGCTGCCGGTGTACCTGATGAGCTCGGTGAAGATGCGCGAGTCGCACCAGGCCTGCACCCCGCTGATCTACCTCGACCCCCGCCACAAGCTGACCCAGCAGTTCGTCGAACTGCACGGTCTGCTTGAAGCTTGAAGCCTGAGGCTTACAGCTGCTCTATTCAGGCACTGACCAGCAGGTCGCAAGGCGGCCGGCGCAGGTAGTAGCGCGCCGTGCTGCCCAGCAGGGCCTGTTGCAGCGCGCCGCGCCCGCGGCTGCCGAGCACCAGTAGCTGCGGCTGCCAGTCGGCCAGGCTGTGGTCCAGCGCTTCGCGAACCCCCATCGAACTCACCAGGCACTTGAGCTGCGGCAGCGGGCCGCCCACCTGCTGGCTCTCGTCGTGCATCAGCTGCTCCAGCAGCTGGCGTTGCTCGTCCAGGCGTTCGCGCAGCCGGGCGGGGTCGTTGCCGGCGTCGTAGGCATGCAGGGCCCGCAGTTCGCCGCCCGGCGCCAACCAGGCGCAGGCGCTGCGCCAGGCGTGGCAGGCGCCGACGGAGAAGTCCAGGGCGCTGAGCGCCCGCCGGTAGGGGCGCAGCTGCGAGTCGGTCACCAGCAGCGCGGGCACCCGGCTGCAGCGCAGGATCTGTTCCAGGGTGGTGCCGTCGAAACGCTCCACCAGCGCCTGGCGGTGGGTGCCGGTGACCAGCAGGTCCGCCTGCAGCTCCTGCGCCGTGGCGGCTATCACGCTGGCCGGGCGGCCCTCGGCGACCAGCGGCTGGTAATCCGTCAGGCCGGCGCTGCGGGCGCTGTCCTGCAGCGCGGCGACGGCGCTCTGCCGGGCCTTGGCCAGCAGCGGCGCGGCCAGGGGCTGTTCGATGACGTGCAGCAGGCTGACGCGGGCATCGTGCTCGGCGGCCAGTTGCGCGGCGCGGCGCACGGCGACGTCGGCTTCGACGCTGAGGTCGTGGGCGACCAGGATGTGCTTGGGCATGGTGGGATCCTCCGGCGGTCCCACCACTCTGGCCCAGCCGCGCGCGCCCATGTTGACGCAGCGCAAGGGCCGCGGATCAACGGCTGCGCAGCTGATAGACGGCGCGGCTTTCCGCGACCACCTCGCCGTGGGCGTCCTTGAGCTGCAGCTCCAGCACGTACTCGGCCTTGCCGTTGAGCGTGGCTTCCTCGGCGATGCGCTTGAGCTCGGCCTCGTCCAGGCGGGCCTCCACCCGCACGTCGCTGGCCGCCGGGCGGCGGAAGCGCAGGCCGGCTTCCTTGACGATGGGGTAGAAGCGGTGGCTGTCGAAGCTGGTCAGGGTGATGACGCCGCCGGGCAGCTCGGCGAGGGTGAAGAGGGCGCCGGCGTACATGTTGCCCAGGTGGTTCTCGTTGCCGTGCAGCGGCATGCGCAGGCGCACGTGGCCGCGTTCGAGGATTTCGGCCTTGAGCCCGCAGCGCTTGACGAAGGCGATGTGCTCTTCGGTCATCTGGCGGACGAATTCGACGGGAAAGGACATCGGGCGGCTCCGCTTCTTGTTCTGTCCAGGCAAGCCTAGCCGCCCTGCCGCGGCGGGCAATGACCGCTTCGCTCAGGCGCGCTGACCGAAGCGGTCGCGGCGCCTCACAGGCCCTGGCGGGCCAGCCAGTCGAGCAGTTGCGGCAGCGGCAGGGCGCCGCTCTGGCGCGCCGCTTCGCGGCCGTCCTTGAAGAGGATCAGGCTGGGGATGGAGCGGATGCCCAGTTGCCCGGCCAGGCGCGGGTTGGCTTCGCTGTCCAGCTTGGCCAGGCGGCAGCGCCCGGAAAGCCGCGCGGCGGCCTGCTCGAAGGTCGGCGCGAAGGCCTTGCACGGGCCACACCAGTCGGCCCAGACGTCCAGCAGCAGCGGCAGGTCGCCCTTGAGCTGGGCGGCGAAGCCGGCTTCGTCGACGGCGAAGGGTTTGCCCGGCAGCACCTCATTCTTGCAGCGCCCGCAGCGCGGATGGTCGCCCAGGCGCGCGGCCGGCAGGCGGTTGAGCCCGCCGCAGTGCGGGCAGGGAATCAGCAGGGGGTCGGTCATGGCGCGGCTCCGGAAGAGGATTCCCCCAATCTGGAGCCGCGCCCGGCGGATATCAAGCCGCGGCGGCGGCCAGGGCCTGTTCGAGGTCGGCGATGATGTCGTCGCTGTGCTCGATGCCGATGGACAGCCGCACCATGTCCTGGCTCACCCCGGCGCGGGCCAGTTCCTCGGCGTTGAGCTGGCGGTGGGTGGTGCTGGCCGGGTGGCAGGCCAGGGACTTGGCGTCGCCGATGTTGACCAGGCGCACCACCAGCTTCAGCGCGTCGATGAAGCGCGCGCCAGCCTCGGCGCCGCCCTGGATGCCGAAGGACAGGATCGAGGCCGGCTTGCCGTCCATGTAGCGCTTGGCCAGGGCGTGCTCGGGGTGCTCCGGCAGGCCGGCGTATTTCACCCAGGCCACCTGCGGGTGCTGCTCCAGGTAGTGGGCGACCTTGAGCGCGTTCTCGCAGTGGCGCTCCATGCGCAGGGCGAGGGTCTCCAGGCCCTGGAGGATGAGGAAGGCGTTGAACGGCGACAGCGCCGCGCCGGTGTTGCGCAGCGGCACCACGCGGCAGCGGCCGATGAACGCGGCCGGGCCGAAGGCTTCGGTGTAGGTCACGCCGTGGTAGGACGGGTCCGGGGTGTTGAGCAGCGGGAAGCGCTCCTTGTGCTGCGCCCAGGGGAACTTGCCGGAGTCGACCACCATGCCGCCGATGCTGGTGCCGTGGCCGCCGATGTACTTGGTCAGCGAGTGCACGACTATGTCCGCGCCGTGCTCGAAGGGCCGGCAGAGGATGGGCGTGGCCACGGTGTTGTCGACGATCAACGGCACGCCATGGCGGTGCGCGGCGTCGGCCAGGGCCTGGAGGTCGACGATGTTGCCCGCCGGGTTGCCGATGGACTCGCAGAACACCGCCTTGGTGCGCTCGTCGATCAGCGCTTCCAGCGCGGCCACGTCGTCGTGGGGGGCGAAGCGCGTCTGGATGCCGAAGCGCGGCAGGGTGTGGGCCAGCAGGTTGTAGGTGCCACCGTAGAGCTTGGCCACCGAGACGATGTTGTCGCCGGCCTCGGCCACAGTCTGGATGGCGTAGGTGATGGCGGCCATGCCCGAGGCCACGGCCAGCGCGCCCACGCCGCCTTCCAGGGCGGCGACGCGCTGCTCCAGCACGTCGTTGGTGGGGTTCATGATCCGCGTGTAGATGTTGCCGGCCACCTTCAGGTCGAACAGGTCGGCGCCGTGCTGGGTGTCGTCGAAGGCGTAGGAGGTGGTCTGGTAGATCGGCACGGCCACCGCCTTGGTGGTCGGGTCGGGGCTGTAGCCGGCGTGGATCGCCAGGGTTTCCAGTTTCATTGTTCGAGCATCCTTGGTGGGCAGAAAGCCCTGAGGATGCGAGCGGCGCCCCGACCGGTCAATGACCGGGAGCAATGCCCGCGGGGCGGCGCCAGAACGATTTTGCCTGAGCTTATAACCGCCTCAGGAGGAACAACTGATCTCCAGGCGCCGGCCCCAGTCCGGCGGGCGGCGGGTGAAGGCTTCGCGCCCGGGCTGTTCCTCGAAGGGCTTGCTGAGCGTCTCGTGCAGCTCGCGCACCACTGAGTAGTCGCCCTGCTCGGCGGCGCTGATGGCTTCCTGGGCCAGGTAGTTGCGCAGCACGTACAGCGGGTTCACCGCGTGCATGCGGGCGCGGCGCTCGTCCTGGCTGCCGCCTTCGCGTTCGGCGCGGGCGCGGTAGTCGGTGGCCCAGGCGTCGAAGCCGGCGAGGTCGACGAAGTCTTCGCGGACCACCGCCAGCGCCTGTTCCGGCGCCTGCTCGCCGAGGCGGCGGAAGAACAGGCTGTAGTCCACCGCGCCGCTCTGCATGGCCTGCAGCAGGCGCTGCACCAGCTCCAGGTCGCCGTCCTCCGCGGTGGCGAAGCCCAGGCGGCGGCGCATCAGGTCCAGGTAGTGGGCCTGGTACAGCGGCAGGAACAGGCCGAGGGCCTCGCGCAGTTCGTCCACCTCGACGAAGGGCGTCAGCGCCTGGGCCAGGGCCGCCAGGTTCCAGTGGGCAATGGGCACCTGGTTGTTGAAGCTGTAGCGCCCGGCGTCGTCGGAGTGGTTGCAGATGTGCTTGGCGTCGAAGTCGTCGAGGAAGGCGTAGGGGCCGTAGTCGAAGGTGATGCCGAGGATCGACATGTTGTCGGTGTTCATCACCCCGTGGCAGAAGCCGTAGGCCTGCCAGTGGGCGATGAGTTCGGCGTTGCTTTCCACCACGGCGCGGAAGAACGCGGCGTAGGGTTGCGGCTGCTCCAGGCACTCGGGGAAGTGGTTGGCCAGGACGAAGTCGCCCAGTTCCTTCAGCTTGTCGTGCTGCTGGGTGTAGTAGAAGTACTCGAAGTGGCCGAAGCGCACGTGGCTGGGCGCCAGGCGCAGCAGCATGGCGGCGCTTTCCCTGGTCTCGCGCCACACCGGGGTGTCCGAGCCGGTGACGCAGAGCGCGCGGCTGCTGGGGATGCCCAGGGCGTGCAGGTATTCGCTGGCGAGGAATTCGCGGATCGAGCTGCGCAGCACCGCGCGGCCGTCGCCCATGCGCGAGTAGGGCGTCTGCCCGGCGCCTTTGAGGTGCAGGTCCCAGTGCTGGCCGGCGTCGTTGACCACCTCGCCCAGCAGCAGGCCGCGGCCGTCGCCCAGGCGCGGGTTGTAGGCGCCGAACTGGTGGCCGGAGTAGACCATCGCCCGCGGCTCGGCCTCGGACCAGAGCTTGTGCCCGGAGAAGATTTCGGCGAACACCGGTTCCCCGGCCACCGCCGGGTCGAGATCGAGCAGCGCCATCGCGGCGGGGCTGGCCACCACCAGGCGCGGCTCGGCGATGGGGTCGGGCAGGACTTCGGTGGAGAAGGCGTCGCCCAGGCGGGCGAAGCGGTTGTCGAAGGTCAGTTCGTCGAGCTGTTTCACGGTCACGGGCGGGCTCCGGTAAGTCCGAGCATTGTGCTCGGACTTGTCCGGAGCCGTCCAGACTCAGGGCTTGCTGCCGGGCGGCAGTGGCGGGTCCTGGTCCTTCAGCGGCGCGCCGGGAAGCGCCAGGGGCAGCTGGGTGACGTTCTGCGCCAGGTGGATTTCCTTGCCCTCGCCGTTCTTGACGAACACGTCCAGCTGGTTGAAGGCCATGTCCACGCCGTGCTCGCGGAAGCTCAGGGCGATGGCGGTGAGCAGTTCGTCCACCGCCGGGTTGCGGTCGCCCAGCTCGCGCACGTGGAAGCGCAGCTCGTAGTCGAAGGTGCTGGCGCTGATGGCCAGGAAGTACAGCGACGGCTCGGGGTCGCGCAGCACCCGCGGGTTGCCGCGGGCGGCTTCGAGCATGAGCTTGCGCGCCAGGGCCAGGTCGCTCTCGTAGGCCAGGCCGATCTTGATGGTCACGCGGGTCACGGTGTCGCTCAGCGACCAGTTGATTAACTGCCCGGTGATGAAGGTCTGGTTGGGGACGATGATTTCCTTGCGGTCGAAGTCGGTGATGGTGGTGGCGCGGATACGGATGCGGCTGACGGTGCCGGACAGGTTGCCGATGGTCACGGTGTCGCCGATGCGCACCGGGCGCTCGAAGAGGATGATCAGGCCGGAGACGAAGTTGGAGAAGATCGCCTGCAGGCCGAAGCCCAGGCCCACCGAGAGCGCCGCCACCAGCCACTGCAGCTTGTCCCAGCTGACGCCCAGGGTGGACAGCGCGCTGACGATGCCGACGCCGCTGATAGCGTAGGACAGCAGGGTGGTGATGGCGTAGGCGCTGCCCTGGGCCAGGGTCAGGCGCTGCAGCACCAGCACTTCCAGCAGGCCCGGCAGGTTGCGCGCCAGGGCCACGGTCACCGCGGCGATGACCAGCGCCATGAGCACGTCGCCGAGGCTGATCGGCAGGCTGGTGGCGCTGTCGCCGCTGCCGCCGGTGTACTGGTAGAGGGTGACGTTGTCCAGGTAGGCGGCGACGCTGATCAGGTCGGCCCAGACCCAGTACAGCGCCACCACGAAGCCGATCAGCAGGCCCAGGCGGATCAGGCGCAGGGACTGCTCGTTGATCTGCTCGATGCCCAGGGTCGGCTCCTCCGCGGTCTCGTTGCCGTCGACGCCTTCCTTCGGCGGGTTCTGCCGCTTGGCCTGGGCGCGCTGGTAGGCCAGGCGTCGCGCCGCCACGCTGAGGCCGCGGACGAAGGTGGCCTCGATCACCACCCAGACCATGAGCAGGAACAGGGTGTCGATCAGCCGGTCGCTCAGGCGCAGGGCGGTGTAGTAGTAGCCGAAGCACACGGCGACGAAGAGCAGCACCGGCAGCGCGGTGAAGAGCACGCCGACCACCATCTTCACCACCGACGGCCGGCTGGTGCTGGGGCTAGCGAAGAGCATGCGCGCCATCAGCCAGGTCATCACCGCGAAGCCGCTGAGCACCACGGCGATGCCGATGACGTCGTCGGCCAGGCTGCCGGGCTGGCGCTCGGCCACCGTGACCACCGCGGCCAGGGCCATGACCACCACGCCGAGGCGGCGGATCAGCTTGCTGCTGAAGCGCACCTGGGCCTGGCTCCAGTGGAAGTGCCGCTCGGCGATGCCGCCGGGGCTGAGGATGCGGTGCGCGGCGTAGAACACCAGCCAGACCTCGGCCATCTGCAGCAGCGCGGCGCCCAGGGTGGCGTTCTGCCCGCGGGCGTCGAGCATCAGGGCCAGGCCGGCGATGGCCAGGGTCAGGGTGCCGGGCAGCGCCAGCAGCAGCGCCAGCAGCAGGGCCAGCGGCGTGTGCGCCTGGCTGTCGCGCTTGAAGTGGCCGATGTCGTCGTTGATCGAGGCGAGCTTGTCGTAGAGGTAGCGGCGTTTCCACAGCAGCCCGGCGATCAGCAGCAACAGCGGCAGGAACAGCAGCGGGCGGTCGATCAGGCCCTCGCCCAGCTCGACCACCGCCGAGCCCCAGGGCACCTCGGAGAGCTGGTGCTGCAGCAGCGTCGGGGTCATCTTGAACCAGGACAGGTCCAGCGGGCGGTTGCTGGGAATCCAGAACATCTGCTCGTCGAGGGTGGCGCGCAGGTTGTCGCTGGTGTCCTTGAGCTGCTTCTGGTTCAGCTGCAGGGTGATGGCCTCGTTGAGCACGGCGTTGAGCTCGTGGTTGAGGCGCTCCATCAGCTCGCTGCGGGTGTCCACCAGGGTGGACAGGTCCTTGCGCAGTTGCGGGGTCACGGCTTCCTGGGGCTGCTGGGCGAGCAGGTCGTCGATGTACTGCTGCGGGTTGGCCAGTTCGTCGCGCTTCTGGTTCAGCTCGAACTGGTACAGGCGCAGGTCGGCGATCTCGTCGGCCAGTTCCTGGTCGGTCTTGATCTTCGGCAGCGACTGCTTCTGCTGATAGAGCACCTTGGACAGCAGCAGGCTGCCGCGCAGCACGTTGATCTGCTGGTCGAGGGTCTGGTCGAGCTGGGTCAGGCTGTCCAGGTGCTGCTTGGCCTCGAGGTTGCGCCGCGTCAGCACGTTGAGGCGGTCGGTGGTGCGCAGCAGGTAGTCGGACAGGCGCAGGTTCTCGGCGTTCTCCTGGCTCAGCAGGCTGTCGCTGCCGGCGCCCTGGCTGCCGTCGCGGGCCAGCTCGGCGACGGTCTTCTCCGACTGCTCGCGGCGCATGCCGCTGATCATGGCCTGCAGTTCGAGGGTCTCGCGCTCGGCGCGGGCGACCTGTTCGCCCAGCAGGTCCTGCTGGCTGCTGGCCAGGTCCTGCAGCAGGTTGTTGCCGGCCAGTTGCTGGCGCAGCAGCTGGATCTGCGCGTTGAGCGCGGCCTGTTCGGCGAGCAGCTCGTTGCGCCGCTCGGGGGCCAGCGCCTTGCCGGTCTCCTTGCCGGCCTTGAGGATGTTGCCGATCTCCAGCAGGCGCGCCTGGGCGTTGCTGATGTCGGACTGGGCGCGTTCCGGGCGGGTCTGCGCGGTGATGTACTGGCTCTTCGCCTCGGTCAACTGCTTCTGCCAGTCGGCCAGTTGGGTGGAGCGGTCGTTGAGCAGCATTTCCAGGCGGCTGACGTTCTCCCCGGCGTAGCGCTGGGCCGCCGGCTTCTCGCCGCTGCCCTTCAGGCGCGCCAGGGCGCGCTGGTTCTCCAGTATCTGCCGGGGGGCGTCGGCCAGGCTGGCCTTCAGCTCGGCCAGCTGCTTCTCGCTGTCGTCGCGGGCGCCGAGCAGCTTCAGGGTGCGCTCGAGGCTGGCCTTGGTGGCCTTGGCATCGGCGTCGGCGAGCTTGCGCTCGGCCAGGCCGTCGAGGCTTTGCTGGACGGCTTCGGCGGACGGTGGCTGGTTGCTGTCCTCGGCGTGCGCGGGCAGGACGGCGAGGCAGCCGCCGAGCAGGGCGGCGGCGAGCAGGGTGCGCAGGGATTGCATGGTCGCGGTCAGCGGCTCTCGGTAGGTTGCAGTGAGGGTAGTGCGCCCGGTGCGGCGCCGGCAAGGCACGGCCGACGCGCCGCCGCGGAAGGGGCGTGGGCTGGCTTGGCTAGCGTCCGTGGAGGTGGTCTGTCAGAGGAACAACCCGGGGCCCGGGCGACCTTCGGGGAATTTGACCCCCACCTTGCGGATCTTGTTCCCGTCCAGGGCGGCCACGGTCCAGGTCAGGCCGTTCCACTCCACCTGGTCGCCGATGATCGCCTGGCCGCCGATCTGCTGGGCGATGAAGCGGCCGAGGTTCTGCTCGCCGTCGACGCCGTCGAGCTTGAGGCCGTAGAGCGAGGCCACCGCCGAGAGCTGGGCGTCGCCCTCCAGCACGAAGTCGCCGAAGAAGCGCGCGCCCAGGCCGCGGTCCGGGGCCTGGCTGAACAGCTTGCCGAGGGCCGACAGGTCGTGCTCGTGGCCGATCACGCAGAGGATGTCGTCGGCCTCCAGGATGGTGCTGCCGGAGGGGTGCAGCAGCTGGGTGCCGCGGAACAGCGCGGCGATGCGGGTGCCCTCGGGCATCTTCAGCTCGCGCAGGGCCGCGCCTATGCACCACTTTTCCTTGCTCAGGTGGTAGACGAACAGCTCCCACTCGCTGGTCGGGTGCACTTCCAGGCCGGCGCGGGAGATCGGCGCCGGGTCCGGCGGCACCACCACGCGCAGCAGCTTGGCGGCCCAGGGCAGGCTGGTGCCCTGCACCAGTAGCGAGATCAGCACGATGAAGAAGGCCACGTTGAAGAACAGCTGGGCGTTGGGCAGCCCGGCCATCAGCGGGAACACCGCGAGGATGATCGGCACCGCGCCGCGCAGGCCGACCCAGGCGATGAACACCTTCTCGCGGCCATGGAAGGCGCGGAACGGCGCCAGGCCCACCAGCACCGACAGCGGCCGGGCGAAGAGGATCATCCACAGCGCCAGGCCCAGGGCCGGCAGGGCGATGGGCCAGAGGTCGTGGGGCGTGACCAGCAGGCCGAGGACCAGGAACATGCCGATCTGCGCCAGCCAGGCCATGCCGTCGAGCATGTGCAGGATGCCGTGGCGCGAGCGGATCGGCTGGTTGCCCAGCACCAGGCCGCACAGGTAGATGGCCAGGATGCCGCTGCCGTGCACGGCGTTGGACAGGGCGAAGATCAGCAGGCCGCCGCTGATCGCCAGCAGCGGGTAGAGGCCGCTGGCCAGCTGCATGCGGTTGATCATCTGCAGCAGCAGCCAGCCGCCGCCCAGGCCGAGCACGGCGCCGATGCCGAACTCGCGTAGGAAGTGGGCCAGGAAGCTCCAGCTCATCTCGCTCTGGCCGTGGGCGAGCATGTCGATCAGGGTGACGGTGAGGAACACCGCCATGGGGTCGTTGCTGCCCGACTCGATTTCCAGGCTGGCGGTGACCCGCTCGTTCAGGCCCTTGCCGCCGAGCAGGGAGAACACCGCCGCGGCGTCGGTGGAGCCGACGATGGCGCCGATCAGCAGGCCTTCCATCCAGCTCAGCTTGAACAGCCAGGCGGCAGCCAGGCCGGTGAGCCCGGCGGTGATCAGTACGCCCACCGTGGCCAGCGACAGCGCCGGCCAGAGCGCCACGCGGAAGCTCGCCACGCGGGTGCGCAGGCCGCCGTCGAGGAGGATCACCGCCAGCGCCAGGTTGCCCACCAGGTAGGCCATGGGGTAGTTGGAGAAGCCGATGCCGCCGGGGCCGTCGGTGCCGGCGACCATGCCCACGGCGAGGAAGATGACCAGGATCGGGATGCCCAGGCGCGAGGACAGCGAGCTGACCAGGATGCTCATGCCCACCAGCACCGCGCCCACCAGGAAATAGGTGTTGATCGAGACGGCATCCAAGGCGGCGGATCTCCTGGCGGGGCGAGGGGGGAAGCGGCGGCGTTGACGGGAAGGATGCAGGCCGCATGCCAAGGGATTCTAACCTGCGGATTTGCAAGGCTGTCAAAGGCTAATTGCAGTGCCTTTCAGCGAGCTTTCAGAGGGCTTTTCCCCGATGCCGGATCCCCCTGTAGGAGCGAGCTTGCTCGCGAACCGCCGAAGGTTCCGGGATGACACCTGGCTTCCCGCGCATGCCGATCGGCCCCCTCTCCCTTCAGGGAGAGGGTTGGGGAGAGGGGCTGAGCCCGACCCGGCACACCGTTGCAACCGGGATACTCCGTTCGCGAGCAAGCTCGCTCCTACGAAAGGCAGCCTGTCGCCAGGGTCTGGCCCATAAAAAAGCCCCGGACGTGACCGGGGCTGGAAGGGGCAGGCGGGACTAGAACCAGGCGTCCCGCATGCTGGAACAGGTGTCGTCGCGGGCTTCGAGCAGGGCCAGCTCGTGGTGGCAGGACGGCACTTCCCAGGTCAGGAAGTAGCGCGCCGCCTGCAGCTTGCCTCGGTAGAAGTCCTCGTCGGCGGGGTTGCCCCCGCCGTTGTGGAGCAGGGCCAGGCCTTCCTCGGCGCGGATCGCCTGTTCCAGCCAGCGCCAGCCGATGACGGTGTGGCCGAACGCCTTCAGGTACAGCGCCGAGTTGGCCAGGCCCTGGGCCACCTTGCCCTGCATCAGGTCGCCGAGCAGCGCCAGGGTCACTTCCGACAGGCGCGCCAGCAGTTGCTCCAGCGGCTGGCGCAGGGCGTCCAGCGACGGGTAGGCCCGGGCGCGTTCGCAGGCCTGGTGGATCAGGCGCGTCAGCTGCTTGAGGCCGGCGCCGCCGTTCTGGCTGAGCTTGCGGCCCAGCAGGTCCAGCGACTGGATGCCGTGGGTGCCTTCGTGGATGGGGTTCAGGCGGTTGTCGCGGTAGTACTGCTCCACCGGGTATTCGCGGGTGTAGCCGTGGCCGCCGAGGATCTGGATGGCCAGCTCGTTGGCCTTCAGGCAGAACTCCGAGGGCCAGGACTTGACGATCGGGGTGAGCAGGTCGAGCAACTCGTGGGCCTGCTTGCGCGCCTCTTCCGTGGGCAGCGTCTCGCAGTCGTCCACCAGGCGCGCGGCGTACAGGCCGAGGTCGAAGGCGCCCTCGACGTAGGCCTTCTGCGTCAGCAGCATGCGCTTGACGTCGGCGTGCCCGATGATCGACACCTGCGCCGAGGTCGGGTCCTTGGCGTCCACCGGGCGGCCCTGGGGGCGCTCGCGGGCGTATTCCAGGGAGTACAGGTAGCCGGCGTAGCCGAGCATGATGGCGCCCATGCCGACGCCGATGCGCGCCTCGTTCATCATCTGGAACATGTAGGCCAGGCCGTGGTGTGGCTTGCCCACCAGGTAGCCGACGCAGTCGCCGTTGTCGCCGAAGTTCAGCGCGGTGGAGGTGGTGCCGCGCCAGCCCATCTTGTGGAACAGCCCGGCCAGGGCCACGTCGTTGCGCTTGCCGAGGCTGCCGTCCGGGTTCACCAGGAACTTGGGCACGATGAACAGCGAGATGCCCTTCACCCCCGGCGGCGCATCCGGCAGCTTGGCCAGCACCATGTGGACTATGTTTTCCGAAAGGGGATGGTCGCCGCCGGAGATGAATATCTTGTTGCCGCGGATGCGGTAGCTGCCGTCGGCGTGGGGTTCGGCGCGGGTGCGGATGTCGGCCAGGGACGAGCCGGCGTGGGGCTCGGTCAGGGCCATGGTGCCGAAGAAGCGGCCTTCGATCATCGGCTGCAGGAACAGGCGCTTCTGCTCCTCGTCGCCGAAGGACTCGATCAGGTGACTGGAGCCCATGCTCAGCATCGGGTACGACGAAGTGGCGATGTTGGCCGACTGGAAGTGCGCGAAGCAGGCGCGCGACAGCAGGTGCGGCAACTGCATGCCGCCCTGTTCGAAGCTGCGCGAGGCATTCTGGAAGCCGGCTTCGTTGAAGGCGTCCACCGCCGGCTTGACCTCGGGGATCAGCACCGCGGCGCCGTCCACGTACTGCGGCTCGTGCTCGTCGTTCTTGCGGTTGTGCGGGGCGAACAGCTCCTCGGCGATGCCGCGGGCAGTGGCCAGGGCGGCGTCGAAGGTCTCGCGGTTGTGGTCGGCGAAACGTTCGCGCTGGGTCAGGGCCTCGGCGTCGAGCACTTCGTAGAGCTCGAAGGCGAGGTTGCGGGAGCTGAGCAGGGTCTCGGACATGGTCGGCCTCCAGGGGAATGGCCGCAGTCTAGTCTGGTGAATGAAGCAGGCACAGCAACATCCATGAGCGTGATAAAGGCCTAAAACAATGCCGGTGCAGCTAAACTGCACGCCTTCAAGGAGTCTGCCGTTCATGAACTACCGTCACGCCTACCACGCCGGCAACCACGCCGACGTCCTCAAGCACCTGGTGCTGTCGCGGATCTTCGCCCTGATGGTGCGCAAGGACACGCCCTTCGCCTTCCTCGACAGCCATTCGGGCATCGGCCTGTACGACCTGCAGGGCGACGAGGCCAGCCGCACCGGCGAGTGGGAAGCGGGCATCGGCCGCCTGTGGCGGCTCGACGAGGTGCCGGAGCTGGCGGCGGACTACCTGGAAGTGGTGCGCGCGCTGAACCCCGACGGCGAGCTGCAGTACTACCCCGGCTCGCCCGAGCTGGCGCGGCGCCTGACGCGCTCCCAGGACCGCGTGCACCTGAACGAGCTGCACCCGGAGGACGGCCGCCTGCTCAAGGCCAACATGGGCGGCGAGCGGCGCATCGCCGTGCACCAGAACGACGGCTGGCTGCTGCCGCGGGCGCTGCTGCCGGTGCCGGAAAAGCGCGGGGTGCTGCTGATCGACCCGCCCTTCGAGGAGGCCGACGAGCTGGAGCGCTGCGTCATCGCCCTGGAAGAGGCCATCGGGCGCATGCGCCAGACGGTGGTGGCGATCTGGTACCCGATCAAGGACGAGCGCCAGCTCAGGCACTTCTACCAGGGCCTGGAACGCAGCAAGGCGCCCAAGCTGCTGCGCGTCGAACTGCTGGTGCACCCGGCGGACAGCGCCGACCGCCTCAACGGCTCCGGCCTGGCCATCGCCAACCCGCCGTGGCCGCTGGAGGAAGAACTGCGCGAGCTGCTGCCCTGGCTGGCCGAGGTGCTGGCGCAGAGCGAAGGCGGCTGGCGGCTGGATTGGCTGGTCGAGGAAGGGCGCTCTTCGTAGGCGCGGACCTTGTCCGCGATAGCCGGGGGTTCCGGCGCGTTTCGCGGATAAGATCCGCTCCTACGCCGACCCACACCGCTCCCATGTAGGAGCGCGCCCTGCGCGCGAATCGCAGGCAGGGCCTGCTCCTACAGGTTTCCGTGGGGCGCCTATCCATCCGTCCGCGATCCGGCCGCAGGCCGGCGCCATCGCGGATGAATCCGCTCCTACGGGTCGCGTTATGCCGGCAGGCACACCCCGGTGCCGCGCAGGCCGCAGTAGCCGTTGGGGTTCTTCGCCAGGTACTGCTGGTGGTAGGCCTCGGCGTAGTAGAACGGCGGCACTTCGCGGATTTCGGTGGTGATCTCGCCGTAGCCGCCGGCGCTGAGCTCCTTCTGGAAGGCGGCGCGGCTGGCTTCCACCGCGGCTTTTTGCGCCTGGTCGTACCAGTAGATGGCCGAGCGGTACTGGGTGCCGGTGTCGTTGCCCTGGCGCATGCCCTGGGTCGGATCGTGGGACTCCCAGAACACCTTGAGCAGCTGTTCCAGGCTGGTCTGCTGCGCGTCGAACACCACCAGCACCACCTCGCTGTGCCCGGTCAGGCCAGAGCAGACCTCGTCGTAGGTGGGGTTGGGCGTCAGGCCGCCGGCGTAGCCCACGGCGGTGACCCACACCCCCGGCTGCTGCCAGAAGCGCCGCTCGGCGCCCCAGAAGCAGCCAAGACCCAGGACGATCTGCTGCAGGCCGCCGGGGAACGGCGGGCACAGCGGATGGCCGTTGACGTAGTGGGTTTCCGGCACCGGCATCGGTGCCTCACGGCCGGGCAGGGCCTGGGCCTGGGTGGGCAGTTCCTGCTTGTTGACGAGTATCTGCGAGCGAAGGGTCATGGCCTGGGTCTCCTTTGTCCGGATGGCGATAGACGCGCGAAGACCCTGGAGATTACAGCCTTTGTGCGGGCTGTGGAGCTTTTCACTCGCCGCGGCAGGGATAGCGCTGCAGGCTGCTGGCGAGCTGGGCGCCGGGGATCGGCTTGTCGAACAGGTAGCCCTGGCCGATGTCGCAGCGGTTGCGCCGCAGGAAGGCCAGCTGGGCGGCGGTCTCGACGCCTTCGGCGACCACCTGCAGCTTGAGGTTGTGGGCCATGGCGATCACCGCCGAGGTGATTTCCATGTCGTCCTGGTTGTCCGGGATGTCCTTGATGAAGCTGCGGTCGATCTTGATGACGTCGATGGGGAATTTCTTCAGGTAGCTCAGCGACGAGTAGCCGGTGCCGAAGTCGTCCATGGCCAGGGTCAGGCCCAGTTGCTTGAGGCGTTCCAGTTGCTGCTTGGTGTCGGCGGTGGCGTCCAGCAGCAGGCTTTCGGTCAGTTCCAGCTCCAGGCGCCCGGCCGGCACCTGTTCCTCGTGGAGGATGGCGGCGATGGAGCCGACCAGGTCGGGGTCGCTGAACTGCTTGGGCGACAGGTTGATGGCGATGTTCAGGTCGCCCAGGCCGTTTTCCGCCAGCTCGCGGCCCATGCGGCAGGCCTCGCGGATCACCCACTTGCCGATGGGGATGATCAGCCCGGTTTCCTCGGCCACGCTGATGAACTGGTCCGGGCGGATCATGCCCTTCTCCGGGTGCTGCCAGCGCAGCAGCGCCTCCAGGCCCAGCAACTGGCCGCTGCGCAGGCACAGCTTGGGCTGGTAGTGCACCGCCAGTTCGTTCTGCACCAGGGCGCGGCGCAGGTTGTTCTCGACGAACAGCTTGTGGCTGGCCTCGGCGGTCATTTCCTCGGTGAAGGTCTGCAACTGGTGCTTGCCGTTGGCCTTGGCCTTGTGCAG
This sequence comes from Pseudomonas sp. NBRC 100443, assembly GCF_030268185.1. Lineage (NCBI taxonomy): Bacteria > Pseudomonadati > Pseudomonadota > Gammaproteobacteria > Pseudomonadales > Pseudomonadaceae > Pseudomonas > Pseudomonas sp. NBRC 100443. The sequence continues at coordinate 53,916 of NZ_BSQE01000013.1, read as the reverse complement.
GGCGAGGCCGGCGTTCTTCATCAGCGTCTGCGGGTCATGGCCGTGCTGCGGTGCGTAGGCCAGGCCGATGGAGCCGGTGATGTTGATCAGCTGGTTGTCGACGAACAGCGGCTTGTCGAGCACGTCGAGGATCTGCGCCGCCACCCGCTCGCCGCGGCCGGGGCTGGATTCCTCCAGCAGCACGGCGAATTCGTTGCTGGCGAAGCGCGCCAGGGTGGTGCCGTCCACCAGGCTGCTGCGCAGGCGCCGGGCGAGGCTGGCGAGGAGCTTGTCGCCGGTCTGGTGGCCGAGGCTGTCGTTGATCCGCTTGAAGTTGTCGATGTCCACCAGCAGCAGGCCCAGGGGCGGGCCGGAGCCGGCGCGCAGGCGCTCTTCCAGCACGTTGATGAAGTAGTGCCGGTTGGCCAGGCCCGTGAGGTTGTCGCGGTAGGCGAGCTTCTCGATGTGCTGCTGGGCCAGCTTGCTCTGGGTGATGTCTTCGTAGATGCCGATGTAGTGGGTCAGTTCGCCGTCGTCGGCGTAGACCTTGGACAGCGACAGCTGGCCCCAGTAGGGCTCGAGATTCTTGCGCCGGCTGCGGAACTCGCCCTGCCAGCTGTTCTGGTTGACCAGGGTGGAACGCGCGTCGAACAGCAGCTCGCTGAGGTTGGCCAGGGCCGGCACCTCGGCCAGGCGGCGGCCGCGCACTTCGTCGGCGCCGTACTGGGTGATGGCGGTGAAGCTGGGGTTGACGTATTCGATGACGCCGTCGCGGTCGATCAGCAGGAAGGCGCTGGCGCTCTGCTCGACGGCGCGCTGGAACAGGTGCAGGGCGCTGGAGGCGCTGCGCCGTTCGTGGTTCATCAGCACCTGGGCGTACTGGTCGGCCAGCTCGCCGGCGAAGGCGATCTCGTCGCTCTGCCACAGGCGCACTTCGCCGATGTGCTCCAGGCAGAGCACGCCGACCACCTCGCCGCCGACGCGAATGGTGGCGTCGAGCATGGCGCTGATGCCTTGCGGGCGCAGGTAGGCCTCGGCCAGCTCGCGGGTGCGCGGGTCCTGCAGGACGTTGTGGGCGTCGATGGCGCGGCCGCTGTTGATGGCCTCCAGGTAGTTGGGGTAGCGGCTGGCGTCGAAGCCGCGCGGCAGTTCGAACTGGTCGATGTCGCGGCGGTAGACGGCGATCGGCTCCATGTGGTCGTCGACGGTCAGCCGCCAGATGCCGGCGCGGGCCACGTCGTAGGCCTCGCTGGCGGCCTGGGCGATCAGCTGCGCGGCTTCCAGCAGCGGGTCGCTGGACTGGTAGCGGTGCCGCGCCAGGCGCACGATCAGGTTCTGCTGGGCGCGCGAGCGCACCAGGTGCTGCAGGTGCTCGTCCTGGGAGCGCTGGTACATCTCCAGGGACATCTGCAGGCGCAGGTTCTGTTCCGCCAGCTCGCCCTGGGTTTCCTGGCGGGCGCCTTCTTCGTCCTGCAGCAGGTAGCCGTGGAGCAGCTGGCGGCCGCGCTGCTGGAAGGCCTCGCCGACTTCCAGCAGGTTCAGCACGCCGCGGGGCGTGTGCAGGGCGTAGCGCACCTGGTAGTGGGCGTGTTCCACCAGTTGCTGCTGGATCTGTTCGTGCAGGCGGTGCCGCGCCTCGGGTTCCATCAGGCTGGCGTAGGGGGCGTCGAGCAGGCCGCAGAGCTCGGCGGCAGGCACGCCGAAGGCGCGCTCGCAGGCCGGGTCGAGGAACAGCAGGGTCCAGCTCGGTTCATTCAACCGCTCGAAGCGCAGCAGCCCCAGCCGCGACGGGACGGGGAGCTGGGTGACAGCCTCGACCGCCGGGCGATTGGCGGTATCGGGATGACTCTTCATGCTCGGCGGTTTTCCACTACTGGGCGAGGTACTTTGCCTCGGCCGACTTCTGTTGGGCGAAGGCAAGGGTGCATGATGCGGTTTTGTCTGACAAGCAATGCCTGTATCGGCGGGACCGGGAGGATTTTGAGCGGCATGCGGGGTGCCGTTGATCGGAGAATGCCATGGGTAATGGCTGTTTGCCATTATCGCGGCCGGCGCGAATAAAAAAAGCCCCGTCATCCGACAGGGCTGGAGAGAACGAGCGTGGCGTGCTCGTTGGTAGAAAGCGATCGGCCCCCGAATGGGGGCCGATGCGGTTACAGCAGCAGGGTGCGGATATCTCCGAGCAGCTCGCCCAGGCGCTTGGTGAAGCGCGCGGCGGCGGCGCCGTTGATCACCCGGTGATCGTAGGACAGCGACAGCGGCAGCATCAGGCGCGGCTGGAAGGCCTTGCCGTCCCACACCGGCTGCATGGTCGCCTTGCTCACACCCAGGATCGCCACTTCCGGCGCATTGACGATCGGCGTGAAGCCGGTGCCGCCGATGTGGCCGAGGCTGGAGATGGTGAAGCAGGCGCCCTGCATGGCGTCGGCCGAGAGCTTCTTGGTGCGCGCCTTCTCCGCCAGTTCGGCGGCCTCGGCGGCCAGCTGCAGCAGGCTCTTGCGGTCGACGTCGCGGATCACCGGCACCAGCAGGCCGTCCGGGGTGTCCACGGCGAAGCCGATGTGCACGTACTTCTTGCGGATCAGCGCCTTGCCGCTGGGGGCCAGGGAGCTGTTGAAGTCCGGCAGTTCCTTGAGCAGGTGGGCGCAGGCCTTGAGCAGGATCGGCAGCACGGTCAGCTTGACGCCGGCCTTCTCGGCGGCGGCCTTCTGCGCGACGCGGAAGGCTTCCATGTCGGTGATGTCCGACTGGTCGAACTGGGTCACGTGGGGCACGTTCAGCCAGCTGCGGTGCAGGTTGGCGGCGCCGACCTGCATCAGGCGGGTCATGGCCACTTCTTCCACTTCGCCGAACTTGCTGAAGTCGACTTCCGGAATCGGCGGGATGCCCGCGCCGCCAGTGGCGCCGGCCGGGGCCGACTTGGCGCGCTGCAGCTGTTCCTTGACGAACAGTTGCACGTCTTCCTTGAGGATGCGGCCTTTCGGGCCGGTGGCCTTCACCTCGGCCAGCTCGACGCCGAACTCCCGAGCCAGCATGCGCACGGCCGGGCCGGCATGCACCTTGGCGCCGTCGCGGCTGGGCGCGCCGACCGGGGCCGGGGTTTCGGCCTTGGCGGCCGGAGCTGGAGCCGCGGCCGCCGGAGCGGCCGGAGCAGCAGCCGGAGCCGGCGCGGCGGCCGGTTGTTCGGCGGCGGCCGGGGCAGCGGCGCCCGCGACCTTGAGCTTGAGGATCAGGTCGCCGGTGCCGACTTCGTCACCGACCTTGATCGACACGCTTTCCACCACGCCGGCAGCCGGCGAGGGGATTTCCATGCTGGCCTTGTCCGACTCCAGGGTGATCAGCGACTGGTCGGCCTCGACCGTGTCGCCGGCTTGCACCATGACCTCGATGACGTTGGCCTTGCCCGCCGAGCCGATGTCCGGGACGGCGATGTCCTGGACGCTGGCCGCTGCCGCCGGGGCGGCGGCAGCGGGTGCGGCGGCCGGGGCCGGAGCCTCGGCCTTGGGCGCTTCGGCAGCCGGGGCGGGCGCCGCGGCCGGAGCCTCGGCTGCGCCACCCTCGACTTCCAGCTCGAGAATCTCGTCGCCTTCCTTCAGGGTGTCGCCCACCTTGACCTTCAGGCTCTTCACCACACCAGCCTTGGGCGAGGGGATTTCCATGCTGGCCTTGTCGGATTCCAGAGTCAGCAGGCTCTGGTCGGCCTCGACCTTGTCGCCGACCTTGACCAGCAGTTCGATGACTTCACCCTGACCGTTGCCGATGTCGGGTACGCGGATCAGCTCACTCACAATGCGTCTCCTCAGCAGTCCAGCGGGTTGCGTTTTTCCGGGTCGATACCGAGCTTGGCGATGGCCTCGGCCACCACCTTGGCGTCGATGTCGCCACGGTCGGCCAGGGCTTCCAGCGCGGCCAGGACGACCCAGCGGCGGTCCACTTCGAAGAAGTCACGCAGCTTGCGACGGCTGTCGCTGCGGCCGAAGCCGTCGGTGCCCAGGACCTTGTACTCCTTGCTCGGGACCCACTGGCGGATCTGCTCGGCGTACAGCTTCATGTAGTCGGTGGAGGCGATGACCGGGCCCTTGCGGCCGCCCAGGCATTCCTCGACGTAGCTCAGCTTGGGCTTCTGGCCCGGGTGCAGGCGGTTCCAGCGCTCCACGGCCAGGCCGTCGCGGCGCAGCTCGTTGAAGCTGGGGACCGACCAGACGTCGGCGCCGATGCCGAAGTCCTCGCGGAGGATCTTCGCCGCGGCTTCCACTTCGCGGAGGATGGTGCCCGAGCCCAGCAGCTGCACGTGGTGAGCGGCGTCCTTCTTGTCCTCGTCGAGCAGGTACATGCCCTTGATGATGCCTTCCTCCACGCCCTTGGGCATGGCCGGCTGGACGTAGTTCTCGTTCATCACGGTGATGTAGTAGAAGATGTCCTGCTGCTCTTCGATCATCTGCCGCGCGCCTTCGCGGATGATCACCGCCAGCTCGTAGGCATAGGTCGGATCGTAGGTGCGGCAGTTGGGGATGGTCGAGGCCAGGATGTGGCTGTGGCCGTCCTCGTGCTGCAGGCCTTCGCCGTTCAGGGTGGTGCGCCCGGCGGTGCCGCCGACCAGGAAGCCGTGGGCGCGGCTGTCGCCGGCGGCCCAGGCCAGGTCGCCGATGCGCTGGAAGCCGAACATCGAATAGAAGATGTAGAACGGCAGCATCGGCTGGTTGTGGGTGGAGTACGAGGTGCCGGCGGCGATCCAGCTGGACATGGCGCCGGCCTCGTTGATGCCTTCCTCGAGGATCTGGCCCTTCTTGTCCTCGCGGTAGAACATCACCTGGTCCTTGTCCACCGGCTCGTACAGCTGGCCGACGGAGGAATAGATGCCGAGCTGGCGGAACATGCCTTCCATGCCGAAGGTACGGGCTTCGTCGGGCACGATCGGCACGATGCGCGGGCCGAGCTCCTTGTCCTTGACCAGCTGCGAGATGATTCGCACGAAGGCCATGGTGGTGGAGATTTCGCGGTCGCCCGAGCCGTCGAGGATGGCCTTGAGGGTGTCCAGCGGGGGAACCGGGACCTGGAAGCTCTTCTGCCGGCGCACCGGCATGTAGCCACCCAGGGCGGCGCGGCGCTCGGCCAGGTACTTGGCCTCGGCGCTGCCTTCCTCGGGGCGGTAGAACGGCAGGTTTTCCAGGTCGGCATCCTTGATCGGGATGTCGAACTTGTCGCGGAACGACTTCAGGCTCTCGACGTCGACCTTCTTGACGTTGTGCGCGATGTTCTTCGCTTCGCCCGAGCCGGTGCCATAGCCCTTGATGGTCTTGGCCAGGATGACGGTCGGCTGGCCCTTGTGGTTGACCGCCTGGTGGTAGGCCGCATAGACCTTGTAGGGGTCGTGGCCGCCACGGTTGAGCTTCCAGATTTCCTCGTCGGAGAGGTCCTTGACCATCTCCAGCAGCTCCGGACGCGCACCGAAGAAGTGCTCGCGCACGTAGGCGCCGTCTTTCGCCTTGTAGTTCTGGTATTCGCCGTCGATGACCTCGTCCATGCGCGCCTGCAGCAGGCCGGCGGTGTCCTTGGCGAACAGCGGGTCCCAGAAGCGGCCCCAGATGACCTTGTTGACGTTCCACTCGGCGCCGCGGAACACGCCTTCGAGTTCCTGGATGATCTTGCCGTTGCCGCGCACCGGGCCGTCGAGGCGCTGCAGGTTGCAGTTGATGACGAAGATCAGGTTGTCCAGCTTCTCGCGGCCGGCCAGGGAGATGGCGCCCAGGGATTCGGGCTCGTCGCACTCGCCGTCGCCCATGAAGCACCAGACCTTCTGCTTGCCGGCGGGGATGAAGCCGCGGCTCTCCAGGTACTTCATGAAGCGCGCCTGGTAGATCGCCTGGATCGGGCCCAGGCCCATGGACACGGTGGGGAACTGCCAGAAGTCCGGCATCAGCCAGGGGTGCGGGTAGGAGGATAGGCCGTGGCCGTCCACTTCCTGGCGGAAGTTGTTCAACTGGTCTTCGCTGATGCGCCCTTCGAGGAAGGCGCGGGCGTACACGCCGGGGGAGGCGTGGCCCTGGAAGAACACCAGGTCGCCGCCGTGTTCTTCGGTCGGGGCCTGGAAGAAGTAGTTGAAGCCGATGTCGTAGAGCGTCGCCGAGGAAGCGAAGGAGGAGATGTGGCCGCCCAGATCCGGGTCGTGCTTGTTCGCCTTCATCACCATGGCCAGGGCGTTCCAGCGCACCAGCGAGCGAATGCGGCGTTCCATGAACAGGTCGCCGGGCATGCGTGCTTCGTGGGTCACCGGGATGGTGTTGCGGTAGGGCGTGGTGATGGCGTAGGGCAGTTGGGTGCCGGACCGGCTGGCCAGCTCGCCCATGCGGGTCATCAGGTAGTGGGCGCGGTCTTCACCTTCACGGTCCAGGACCGATTCCAGGGCGTCCAGCCATTCCTGGGTTTCGACGGGATCAAGGTCTTGCATGGCTTGCTCCAGGGCGGAAAGGCTTCCAGAATCGAAAGCCAGTAGATCGTTGCCGATAGCAGCGCCGGCCTCGTGGGCGACGCCGCGAATTCTTGGAAGTGCACCGGGGGTGGTTCCGGCGGGTTGTAGTTTTACTACAAAACGCGACTGGATACAGCCCTTGGGCGAAAAAAGTTAGTAGTAAAACTACAGGCGCCCGAATGGCGGGGCTTCCGCGGGGTTGCCGTTCATCAGGATCGATGCATGACTCTGCCGTCCCGGGCCGCCTTGCCGGCCACCCTGAAGCCCCTCGCCGAGCGCGCGGGGCAGACCTTCAGCACCGCCGTAGCCGATCTTCCCGCCGAAAACGCCGCCCTTTATGAGCAGTGGTCCGCCGAGCGCCACGCCGACTTCGCCCAGGTCTGCGCCGCCAGCGACTTCGTCGCCGAGCAGGCGGCGCGCGATGCCGCGGGCTTCCTCGAACTGGTGGCCAGCGGCCAGCTGGACCGGCCGCTGGAGCGCGGCGAGATGCGCGCGCAACTGGAAGCGCTGCTGGCCGACTGCGCCGACGAGGACGAACTGGGCCGCCGCCTGCGCCGCTTCCGCCGGCGCCAGCAGATACGCATCGTCTGGCGCGACCTGACCCGCGGCAGCGACCTGGCCGGCACCTGCCGCGACCTGTCGGACCTCGCCGACAATTGCATCGACCTGGCCTACCGCTGGCTCTACGACAGGCATTGCCAGCAGTTCGGCACCCCCATCGGCCACCGCTCCGGCCTGCCGCAGCAACTGGTGGTGCTGGGCATGGGCAAGCTGGGCGCCGGCGAGCTGAACCTGTCCTCGGACATCGACCTGATCTTCGGCTACCCCGAGGGCGGCGAGACCCAGGGCGCCCGCCGCGCCCTGGACAACCAGGAGTTCTTCACCCGCCTGGGGCAGAAGCTGATCAAGGCGCTGGATGCGATCACCGTCGAAGGCTTCGTCTTCCGCGTCGACATGCGCCTGCGCCCCTATGGCTCCAGCGGCCCGCTGGTGCACAGCTTCGCCGCACTGGAGCAGTACTACCAGGACCAGGGCCGCGACTGGGAACGCTACGCCATGATCAAGGCGCGGGTGGTCGGCGGCGACCAGGACGCCGGCCAGCGCCTGCTGGAGCTGCTGCGGCCGTTCGTCTACCGGCGCTACCTGGACTTCTCGGCCATCGAGGCGCTGCGCAGCATGAAGCAGCTGATCCAGCAGGAAGTGCGGCGCAAGGGCATGAGCGAGAACATCAAGCTCGGCGCCGGCGGCATCCGCGAGGTGGAGTTCATCGCCCAGGCCTTCCAGCTGATCCACGGCGGCCGCGACCTGAGCCTGCAGCAGCGGCCGCTGCTGCGGGTGCTGGCGACACTCGAAGGGCAGGGCTACCTGCCGCCGCAGGTAATCGCCGAGCTGCGCGAGGGCTACCAGTTCCTGCGCTACGCCGAGCACGCCCTGCAGGCCATCGACGACCGGCAGACGCAGATGCTGCCGGAGGACGAGCTGTCGCGCATCCGTGTCGCCTTCATCATGGGCTTCGCCAACTGGTCGGCGTTCCACGAGGCGATCAACCACTGGCGCGAGCGCGTCGACTGGCACTTCCGCCAGGTGATCGCCGACCCCGACGAGGACGAGAGCGGCGAGAACGAGGGCGCCACCCCTGGCGCCGAGTGGCTGCCGCTGTGGGAAGAGCAGATGGACGAGGAGTCCGCCTGCCGGCAACTGGCCGAGGCCGGGTTCGCCGAGCCGGCGGCGGCCTTCAAGCGGCTCATCGACCTGCGCCACGGCAACCAGGTGCGCGCCATGCAGCGCCTGGGCCGCGAGCGCCTGGACGCCTTCGTCCCGCGGCTGCTGAACATGCTCGCCGAGCACGAGAAGCCGGACCTGACCCTGGAGCGCGTGCTACCCCTGGTGGAGGCGGTGGCTCGGCGCTCGGCCTACCTGGTGCTGCTCACCGAAAACCCCGGCGCCCTGGAGCGCCTGCTGACGCTGTGCGCGGCCAGCCCGATGGTGGCCGAGCAGATCGCCAAGTTCCCCATTCTGCTGGACGAGCTGCTTAATGAAGGGCGCCTGCTCAGTCCGCCGCAGGCGCCGGAGCTGATCGCCGAGCTGCGCGAGCGGCTGATGCGCATCCCCGAGGACGACCTTGAGCAGCAGATGGAGACCCTCCGTCACTTCAAGCTGGCCCACGGCCTGCGCGTGGTGGCCTCGGAGATCGCCGGCACCCTGCCGCTGATGAAGGTCAGCGACTACCTGACCTGGCTCGCCGAGGCCATCCTCGAACAGGTCCTGGCCCTGGCCTGGCACCAGCTGGTGCAGCGCCACGGCCGGCCGCTGCGCGCCGACGGCACGCCTTGCGACACCGACTTCATCATCGTCGGCTACGGCAAGGTCGGCGGCCTGGAGCTGGGCCACGGCTCGGACCTGGACCTGGTGTTCATCCACGATGGCGACCCGCAGCGCGAGACCGACGGCGCCAAGCCCATCGACGGCTCGCAGTTCTTCACCCGCCTGGGGCAGAAGATCATCCACTTCCTCACCACCCAGACCACTTCCGGCGCGCTCTACGAGGTGGACATGCGCCTGCGCCCCAGCGGCGCCGCCGGCCTGCTGGTGAGTTCGCTGGCGGCCTTCCAGGCCTACCAGCAGAACGAGGCCTGGACCTGGGAGCACCAGGCCCTGGTGCGCGCCCGCGTGCTGGCCGGCAGTGCGCGGGTGGCCGAAGCCTTCGAGGGCATCCGCGCCGCGGTGGTGGGGCGCCATCGCGACCTGGCCGAGCTGCGCCGGGAAGTCAGCGAGATGCGCGCGAAGATGCGCGACAACCTGGGCACCCCCGCGACCGCCGCCGGCACCGCGCCGAATGCCTTCGAAGCCGCGGCGCCCTTCGATCTCAAGCAGGATGCCGGTGGTATCGTCGATATCGAATTTATGGTGCAATATGCGGCCCTTGCCTGGTCGTGGCAGCACCCTGGGTTGCTGCAGTTCACCGACAACATCCGCATCCTGGAAGGGTTGGAGCGGGCTGGCCTGATCGCCAGCGAGGACGTCCGTTTCCTGCAGGAGGCCTACAAGGCCTATCGCGCAGCCGCGCACCGTCTGGCGCTGCAGAAACAGCCAGGGGTAGTGGGCGGCGACCGTTTCCATGAAGAACGCCGCGGAGTGATGCGGATCTGGCGCGAGCTCGAGCTCGCCTGATCCCGGGCAGTACGCACAGGTCGCCGGCGGGGCTGGGTTCCGCGGCGACCGGACGACGAATTTCTGTGAGGAGCTGGCAAATATGTCGATGGCCGATCGTGATGGCGTGATCTGGTATGACGGCGAACTGGTGCAGTGGCGCGACGCGACCACCCACGTTCTGACCCACACCCTGCACTACGGCATGGGCGTGTTCGAGGGCGTGCGCGCCTACAACACCCCGCAGGGCACCGCGATCTTCCGCCTGCAGGCCCACACCGACCGTCTCTTCGACTCGGCGCACATCATGAACATGAAGATGCCGTTCACCAAGGAAGAGATCAACGAAGCGACCCGCGCCGCGGTCCGCGAGAACAACCTGGAAAGCGCCTACATCCGCCCGATGGTGTTCTACGGAAGCGAAGGCATGGGCCTGCGCGCCGCCGGCCTGAAGGTCCACGTGATAGTCGCCGCCTGGCACTGGGGCGCCTACATGGGCGACGACGCCCTGGAGCAGGGCATCAAGGTGCGCACCAGCTCCTTCACCCGCCACCACGTGAACATCTCCATGACCCGCGCCAAGTCCAACGGCGCCTATATCAACTCGATGCTGGCCCTGCAGGAAGCCATCTCCGGCGGCGCCGACGAGGCCATGATGCTGGACCCCGAAGGCTACGTGGCCGAGGGCTCGGGCGAGAACATCTTCATCATCAAGGACGGCGTGATCTACACCCCGGAAGTCACCGCCTGCCTGAACGGCATCACCCGCAACACCGTGCTGACCCTGGCCGACGAGCTGGGCATCAGGGTGGTGGAGAAGCGCATCACCCGCGACGAGGTGTACATCGCCGACGAAGCCTTCTTCACCGGCACCGCCGCCGAAGTCACCCCGATCCGCGAGGTGGACGGCCGGCAGATCGGCATCGGCCGCCGCGGCCCGGTGACCGAGCGACTGCAGAAGGCCTACTTCGACCTGGTCACCGGCAAGACCAGCGCCCATCCGGAGTGGCGCACTCTGGTCAAATGAGCCGGAAGCTGGAAGCCTGAAGTCGGAAGCCAACGCGGTTCCAGACAGGCTTCCAGCTTCGAGCTTTCAGCCTCCAGCTTATGAACATTCTGATCGTAGGTCCCTCCTGGGTCGGCGACATGGTGATGGCGCAGACGCTCTTCGAGTGCCTGAAGCGCGAACACCCCGACTGCCAGATCGACGTGCTGGCGCCCGAGTGGAGCCGGCCGATCCTCGAACGCATGCCCGAAGTGCGCCAGGCCCTGAGCTTCCCGCTCGGCCACGGCGTGCTCGACATCGCCGCGCGCCGGCGCATCGGCAAGTCCCTGGCCGGCCGGTACGACCAGGCCATCCTCCTGCCCAACTCGCTCAAGTCCGCGCTGGTGCCGTTCTTCGCCGGCATCGCCAGGCGCACCGGCTGGAAGGGCGAGATGCGCTACGGCCTGCTCAACGACGTGCGCAAGCTCGACAAGGCGCGCTACCCGCTGATGATCGAGCGCTTCATGGCCCTGGCCTACCCGCCGGGCGCCGAGCTGCCCAAGCCCTACCCGCAGCCGCGCCTGGCCATCGACCCGGCCAGCCGCGACGCGGCCCTGGCCAAGTTCGGCCTGAGCCTGGACCGCCCGGTGCTGGCGCTGTGCCCCGGCGCCGAGTTCGGCGAGGCCAAGCGCTGGCCGGCGGAGTTCTATGCCAAGGTCGCCGAGGCGAAGATCCGCGCCGGCTGGCAGGTGTGGATCTTCGGCTCGAAGAACGACCACCCCGGCGGCGAGGACATCCGCTCGCGGCTGATCCCCGGCCTGCGCGAGGAGTCGGTCAACCTCGCCGGCGGAACCGCCCTGGCCGAGGCCATCGACCTGATGTCCTGCGCCTGCGCCGTGGTCAGCAACGACTCCGGCCTGATGCACGTGGCCGCCGCGCTGAACCGCCCGCTGGTGGCGGTCTACGGCTCCACCTCGCCGCAGTTCACCCCGCCGCTGGCCGATGCCGTGGAAATCGTCCGCCTGGGCCTGGAATGCAGCCCCTGCTTCGACCGCGTGTGCCGCTTCGGCCACTACAACTGCCTGCGCGAGCTGCCGCCGTCGATGGTGCTGCAGGCGCTCGACCGCCTGGTCGCGGACCCGGTCGACGTCGAATGAGGGTACTGCTGATCAAGACGTCGTCCCTGGGCGACGTCATCCATACCCTGCCGGCGCTCACCGACGCCGCCCGGGCCATCCCCGGCATCCAGTTCGACTGGGTGGTGGAGGAAGGCTTCGCCGAGATCCCGGCCTGGCACCCGGCGGTGGCCCAGGTCATCCCGGTGGCCATCCGGCGCTGGCGCAAGAACCTCTGGCAGACCCTGAAGAACGGCGAGTGGCGGCGTTTCAAGAAGCGCCTGCGCGAGGTCGACTATGACCTGGTGATCGACGCCCAGGGCCTGCTCAAGAGCGCCTGGCTGACGCGCTACGCGAAGAAGGTGCCGGTCGCCGGGCTGGACAGGGAATCCGCGCGCGAGCCGGCGGCCAGCCGCTTCTACGACCGCGGCTACCCGGTCGCCTGGGGTCAGCACGCGGTGGAGCGCGTGCGCCAGCTGTTCGCCCAGGCGCTGGATTACCCGCTGCCGGCGGGCGTCGGCGACTACGGCCTGGACCGCGGCCTGCTGATCGACGGGAGCGCCGGCGAGCCTTATCTGGTCTTCCTGCACGGCACCACCTGGGTCACCAAGCACTGGCCCGAGGCCTACTGGCGCGAGCTGGCCGAACGCATGGGCGAGCGCGGCTGGTCGGTGCGCCTGCCCTGGGGCAACGACAACGAGCGCCAGCGCGCCGAGCGCATCGCCCAGGGCTTGGAAAACGCCTCGGTGCTCCCCAGGTTATCCCTCGCAGGCATGGCCAAGGTCCTGGCCGGCGCTTCCGCCTGCGTGGCGGTGGACACCGGGCTCGGGCACCTGGCCGCCGCCCTGGACGTGCCGACGCTGTCGCTGTTCGGTCCGACCAACCCCGGGCTGACCGGCGCCTACGGGCGTTCCCAGGTGCACCTGGCCAGCGACTGGCCCTGCGCACCCTGCCTGCAGAAGACCTGCACCTACCAGCCGACGGCCGAAGACAAGCGCCAGTTCGACCTGCGGCAAGAGCAGCCCCTGTGCTTCACGCGCCTGAACCCGCAGCGCGTGGCGCTGCAACTGGAGGCGCTGCTGCTGGCCCCGGAGACGCTTCGATGAAACTGGCTTTCGTCCTGTACAAGTACTTCCCCTTCGGCGGGTTGCAGCGCGACTTCATGCGCATCGCCCTGGAATGCCAGAAGCGCGGCCATTCCATCCGCGTCTACACGCCGATCTGGGAGGGCGAGGTGCCGCCCGGTTTCGACGTGCGCGTGGCGCCGGTCAAGGCGCTGTTCAACCACCGCCGCAACGAGAAGTTCAGCGCCTGGCTGGCCGCCGACCTTGCGCGCGACCCGGTGGACCGGGTGATCGGCTTCAACAAGATGCCGGGCCTCGACGTCTACTACGCCGCCGACGGCTGCTTCGAAGACAAGGCGCAGACCCTGCGCAACCCCATCTACCGCCGCTGGGGCCGCTACAAGCACTTCGCCGACTACGAGCGGGCGGTGTTCGCCCCCGAGTCGAAGACCGAGGTGCTGATGATCTCCGAGGTGCAGCAGCCGCTGTTCATCAAGCACTACCACACCCCGATCGAGCGCTTCCACCTGCTGCCTCCGGGCATCGCCCTGGACCGCCGGGCGCCGGCCAACGCCGCGGAAATCCGCGCCGACTTCCGCCGCGAATTCAAGCTGGCCGACGACGACCTGCTGCTGGTGCAGATCGGTTCGGGCTTCAAGACCAAGGGCCTGGATCGTAGCCTCAAGGCCCTGGCGGCGCTGCCGCGGGACCTGCGCAAGCGCACCCGGCTGATCGCCATCGGCCAGGACGACCCCAAGCCCTTCCTGCTGCAGGTGAAGGCCCTGGGCCTGTCGGACCACGTGCAGATCCTCAAGGGCCGCAGCGACATCCCGCGTTTCCTGCTCGGCGCCGACCTGCTGATCCACCCGGCGTACAACGAGAACACCGGCACCGTGCTGCTGGAGGCGGTGGTCGCCGGCCTGCCGGTGCTGGTCACCGACGTCTGCGGCTACGCCCACTACATCGCCGAAGCCGATGCCGGCCGCGTAGTGCCGTCGCCCTTCGAGCAGGACGCCTTCAACCGCATGCTGGCGGAGATGCTCCGGGACGACGCGGCGCGCGCTGCCTGGTCGCGCAACGGCCTGGCCTTCGCCGACACGGCGGACCTGTACTCCATGCCGCAGCACGCCGCGGACGTGATCCTGCAGGAGCGCCCATGAACACCCCTCTCCCCGGCTTCCCCGGGCTCCTACGAAAGGCGGGCGCCCATGAAGCTTGAGCTGCGCGAGCCGTTCAGGAGCCTGTGGGCCGGCAAGGACCCCTTCGTCGAGGTCGAGCGCCTGCAGGGCAAGGTCTACCGCGAGCTGGAAGGCCGCCGTACCCTGCGCACCGAGGTCGACGGCCGCGGCTACTTCGTCAAGATCCACCGCGGCATCGGCTGGGGCGAAATCTTCAAGAACCTGCTCAGCGCCAAGCTCCCGGTGCTCGGTGCCGGCCAGGAGCAACGCGCCCTGGAGCGCCTGCACCAGGCCGGCGTGGCGACCATGACCGCGGTGGCCTACGGCGAGCGCGGCGGCGACCCGGCGCGCCAGCATTCCTTCATCGTCACCGAGGAACTGGCGCCCACCATCGATCTCGAACAGCTGTCGCTGAACTGGCTGCGCGAGCCGCCGCAGCCGCGCTTCAAGCGCGCGCTGATCGACGAAGTGGCGAAGATGGTCGGCACCATGCACCGCGCCGGGGTGAACCACCGCGACTGCTACATCTGCCACTTCCTGCTGCACACCGACCGCCCGCCGACGCCCGACGACCTGCGCCTGTCGGTGATCGACCTGCACCGCGCCCAGACCCGCGCCGCCACGCCGCGGCGCTGGCGCGACAAGGACCTGGCCGCGCTGTACTTCTCGGCGCTGGACATCGGCCTGACGCAACGCGACAAGCTACGCTTCCTGCGCGGTTACTTCCGCAAGCCCCTGCGCGACATCCTCCGCGAGGAGGCCGCTCTGCTCGCCTGGATGGAGCGCAAGGCCGCCAAACTCTACGATCGCAAGCAGCGCTACGGAGACCTGCTCTGATGTCGGGCTGGACCCTGGAACCCGCCTACAGCCACCTGTCCGCCGACTTCGGCAGCCTGGACGCGGTATTCGCCCTGCAGGGCGAGCGCCTGACCAAGGACCCCAAGTCCGAAGTGATCCGCATCGAGCGCGACGGCGTGCGCTACTACGTCAAGCGCTACAACAGCGCCGGCAAGGGTTACCACCGCTACCTCGCGCGGCCGCGGATCAAGGCCGAGTGGCAGAACCTCAAGCAGTTCGCCAAGTGGGGCATCCCCACCGCCGAAGTGGTGGCCTGGGGCCTGGAGCGCAGGCGCGGCGCCTTCGTCCGCGGCGCCATGGTCACCCGCGAAGTGCCGGGCACCGAGGACCTGGCCGCGCTGGCCCGGCGCGACGACCCGCGCCTGCGCGACCGCGCCTGGGTCGACCACGTCAGCCAGCAACTGGCCGCTCATACCCGGCTGATGCATGACCACCACTTCACCCACAACGACCTGAAGTGGCGCAACATCCTGGTCGACGCCGCCGGCACCGTGTATTTCATCGACTGCCCGATCGGCAACTACTGGGTCAGTTTCATGCTGCGCCACCGCGTGACCAAGGACCTGGCGACCCTGGACAAGGTGGCCAAGCACCACCTTTCCGCCACCCAGCGCCTGCGCTTCTACCTGCAGTACCGCCGGCGCGAGCGGCTGAACGCCTCGGACAAGGTCCGCGTGCGGCGCATCGCCCATTTCTACGAGGGACGCGAGTGAACGACTTCATCGCCGACGACGACCGCGAGCGCCTGCACAGCCAGGGCCTGGCCGACTTCGACGCGCTCTGGACGCTGCCGCTGGAGGCGGTGGACGAGCCCAACACCGAGCGCGGCGGCATGAGCTGCGTGTTCCGCCTGGAGCTGGACGGCGGCGCCTACTACCTCAAGCGGCAGAGCAACCACCTCACGCGCAGCCTGCTGCGCCCGGGCGGCGAGCCGACCTTCGCCCGTGAGTTCCGCAACATCCAGCGCTACCAGCAACTGGGCATCCCGGCGTTGCAGGCGGCCTTCTTCGGCGAACGCCGCGAGGGCGGCGAGCGCCGCGCCATCCTGGTGACCCGCGCGCTGGACGGCTGGCGCGACCTGGACGCCTGGCTGAAGGACTGGTCCGGCCTGCCGGCGGAGCGCCGCCAGGCCATCCTGCACGCCTGCGGCATGCTCGCCCGGCGCCTGCACGAGGCCGGGCAGATGCACGGCTGCTTCTATCCCAAGCACATCTTCCTGCGGGAGGCCGAGGACGGCTTCCAGGCCTGCCTGATCGACCTGGAGAAGACCCGCCCGCTGTGGTTCGGCCTGCGCGACCGCGTCAAGGACCTGGAGCCGCTGCTGCGCCGCGCGCCGGACTGGAGCGAGGTGGACGTGCGCCAACTGCTCGCCGCCTACCTGGGCAGCGCGGCCAGCGGCGCCGAGGTGGACCACTGGTACAAGCGCCTGGGCGCGCGCCGGCGCAAGAAGGAGAAACGCGGGTGAGGCTGGGCGAGATGCGAAGCGCCGGGCGCCAGCCGACGCTGCCGCTGCGACTGGAACTGGCCGATGGCGCCGGCCCCGCCGAACTGCGCCTGGACAGCCTGCTGCGCGTGCTGCCGGGCCGGCGCTACGTCGGCGCAGGCAACTGGCGCGGGCGCCAGGTGCTGGCCAAGCTGCTGGTCGGCGGCAAGGCCGCGCGGCACTTCCAGCGCGAGCTGGCCGGCGTGCGCCTGCTCGCCGAACAGGGCCTGACCACGCCGCTGCTGCTGGCCGACGGCCTGCGCGAAGGCGAGGGCGGCTGGCTGCTCTTCGAATTCCTCGACGATGCCCACAGCCTGGGCGACGCCTGGCGCGCGGTGGAAGCCGAGCCGGCGCTGTCCGACGCCCAGCAGGCGGTGCTCGGCGAGGCCCTGGCGGCCATCGCCGAACTGCACGCCAAGGGCCTCTGGCAGGAAGACCTGCACCTGGACAACCTGCTGCGCCACGATGGCCGCCTGTACCTGATCGACGGCGCCGGCATCCGCGCCGAGACGCCCGGCCAGCCGCTGTCGCGCAAGCACGTGCTGGAAAACCTCGGAGTGTTCTTCGCCCAACTGCCGGCCAGCCTCGACCCCTTCCTCGAAGAACTGCTGGTGCATTACCTGCTGGTCAACGGCGAGCACGCGCTGCCGCTGGAGGCCCTGCAGAAGGAGATCGCCCGGGTGCGCCGCTGGCGCGTCGCCGACCTGCTGAAGAAGATCGGCCGCGACTGCAGCCTGTTCAGCGTGCGCCGCGGCGCCTTCGGCCTGCGCGCGGTGCGCCGCGAAGAGGAAGCCGGCCTGGCGCCGCTGCTGGCCGAGCCGGACGCTTTCATTGACCGGGGGCATGTCTACAAGACCGGCGGTGCCGCTACCGTGGCGAAAGTGGAGCTGGATGGCCGCCCACTGGTAGTCAAGCGTTACAACATCAAGAACCTGCTGCACTGGCTAAAGCGCTTCTGGCGCCCCAGCCGCGCCTGGGCCTCCTGGCGCGAGGGCAACCGCCTGGAAGCCCTCGGCATCGCCACCGCGAAACCCCTGGCGGTGCTGGAACGGCGCTGGCTGTGGCTGCGCGGGCCGGCCTTCCTGATTACCGATTACCTGGCCGGGCAGGATATAATTGCCCGTTTCAAACCCCATCTGGACGATCCGGACGGGGCCGGCATGCCACCGGAGGCCGAACTCAAGGCCCTGGACAGCCTGTTCGCGGCGCTGCGGCGCGAGCGCATCAGCCACGGCGACCTCAAGGGCCACAACCTGTTCTGGCAGGGGGAAGGCGATGCGGGGCGCTGGGCGCTGATCGACCTCGACGCCATGCACAAGCACCACGGCCAGGCCAGTTTCGAGCGCGCCTATGCCCGCGACCGCGCACGTTTCCTGCGCAACTGGCCGCAAGGCAGCGCGCTGCACCGGTTGCTGGATGAGCGAATACCTAAAAGCAGCTGGAAGCTGGAAGCTGAAAGCTGAAAGCTGAAAGCAAGAGCTGGAGGTTGGCGCTGGTGTTTTGGGCTTCAAGCTTCCAGCTTCCAGCTGCTTCTAAGACAATTTATCCCGGTTTCAAGCCCGAGGCTTGACGCCGGAAGACGAAAGCCCCCAGGGGCTATGACGAACATCGCTGTTGCTTCAAGCTTCCGGCTTCAAGCTTCCAGCTGCTTTCAAAGAGGCTCTTACCCGTGTCATTGACCATCCTCGGCCTGTCCGGCGCCGTAAGCCATGACCCTTCCGCCGCCCTGTACATCGACGGCAAGCTGGTCGCGGCGGTCGAAGAAGAGCGCTTCGTCCGCGACAAGCACGCGAAGAACCGCATGCCCTACGAGTCGGCCAAGTTCTGCCTGGAACAGGCCGGCATCAAGCCCGCCGACGTCGACGTGGTGGCCATTCCCTTCGCCCCCATCAGCCTGTTCGGCAAGGCCCGCTGGCACTACGCCAAGCGCTACGCCTACGCCCCGGACCGCGCGCTGGACGCCATCCTGCTCGGCAACCGCCGCTACAAGCGCTACTACAAGCGCATCCAGTGGTGCCTGCAGCAACTGGGCTTCGACCTGAAGAAGGTCAAGATCCAGCCGGTCGAGCACCACCTGGCCCACGCCTCCAGCGCCTACCACTGCTCCGGCTTCAAGGAGAAGACCGCGATCCTCGGGATCGACGGCAAGGGCGAGTACGCCACCACCTTCTTCGGCTACGGCGAGAACGGCAAGATCCACAAGATCAAGGAGTTCTACGACCCGGACTCCCTGGGCGGGCTGTACGGCGCGCTGACCGAGTACCTGGGCTTCGACATGCTCGACGGCGAGTTCAAGGTCATGGGCATGGCGCCCTACGGCGACGCCAGCAAGTACGATTTCTCGCGCCTGGCCAAGTTCGAGAACGGCGAGCTGATCATCAACACCGAGTACGCCAACGTCATCGGCTTCCGCCGCTACAAGGAAAAGGGCAAGGGCTACTACTTTTCGCCCAAGCTGATCGAGTGGCTGGGGCCCAAGCGCGAAGGCGACATCGCCGACGACCCGTACATCCACTACGCCGCCAGCATCCAGGCGCTGTTCGAGAAACTGGCGCTGGAGATGATGGACTACTACCTGGGCGACATCCTCCGCGAAACCGGCAAGATCGCCTTCGCCGGCGGCTGCGCGCTGAACGTCAAGCTGAACCAGAAGATCATCGCCCGCCCCGAGGTCAAGGAGCTGTACGTGCAGCCCGCGGCCAGCGACGCCGGCACCGCGGTGGGCGCCGCCGCCTACGTATCCTGGGAGCGCGGCGTGCCTGTGGAGAAGATGGAACACGTCTACCTCGGCCCGCAGTACAGCAACGAAGACGTCATCGCCGCCTGCGCCCGTCACGAGGCCAAGCCGGCCTGGCGCAAGATCGACAACGTGCCCGAAACCATCGCCAAGGTGCTGGCCGACGGCAACCCGGTGGCCTGGTTCCAGGGCCGCATGGAGTTCGGCCCGCGCGCCCTAGGCGGGCGCTCCATCCTCGGCTGCCCGAGCGTGCCGGGCGTGGCCGACCGCATCAACGCGCAGATCAAGTTCCGCGAGCGCTGGCGGCCCTTCTGCCCGTCGATGCTGGATACCGTCGGCCCGCAGATGTTCAAGATCGACCACCCGGCGCCGTTCATGACCTTCACCTTCGAAGTCAACGAAGAGTGGAAGACCCGCGTGCCGGAAGTCGTCCACGAGGACGGCACCTCCCGCGCCCAGGTGCTCAAGCGCGAGTTCAACCCGCGCTACTACGACCTCATGAAGGAGCTGGAGAAGCTCACCGGCAACGGCGTGGCGCTGAACACCTCGCTGAACCGTCGCGGCGAGCCGATGATCTGCTCGCCGACCGACGCGCTGAACATGTTCTACGGTTCGGACCTGCAATACCTGATCATGCAGGACATCCTGGTGGTCAAGGAAGGCGCGGCGGCCTATACGGCTGAATGATTCACTATATTGCTCAAACGTCTGTCCGGGACGATTGAGCAGTTGTGCAGGGAAGTGGGTTAGTGAGAGTCATGTTGATGGTGATGGACGAGCAGAGGGTGATCCTCGATCGTCTGTACGAAATGATTCAGCGCAACTGCGAATTGTGTGAGATTCACCGTCTGAGCAAGGCTCAGCAGATGGACCTCGGACGTTACTTGGAGTCGGTGGACTATCGCCGCTTCGATCGTATCGTGCTGTTCTCCCGGCTCAAACGCATGGTTCCGCAGTATTCCGTGCTGCGCTGCCTGCCCAATCTAGTGGTTTTGGAGCATGACGCTTATCAGAACTACATGCAGGGCAGCAAATACCTGGGCAAGTACTCCGCATTGCTGCGTCGGTTGCCGGGGGTGCGGATTATCGTTTCCGGTGCGCTGGTTGCTCGGCGTTTGGCTGCCGAAGGGCTGGATGTGCGTTTTGTGTCCAAGGGCTACGACGAGAAAATGCTGCGCAATATAGGAAGTGTGCGCGACATTCCCGTGGGTTTCCTCGGCAGCCTGAAGAGCAGCGAGTACAGCCAGCGCAAACAGATGCTGGAGAGCATCGCTGCGCGGGTGCCGATGTTGATAACCCGTACCGAGTCGGGGCGGGACTATCTGGAAACCCTCAACCGTATCGGCATTTTCGTCAGTGCCGATATCGGTATGGGCGAGTTCATGATCAAAAACTTCGAGGCCATGGCTTGCGGTTGTGTGCTGTTGGCCTGGAGTCAGGGCGAGGAAGATCGCCTGTTAGGTTTTGAGGACATGCGCAATGCAGTCTTCTATCGCTCGGTTGACGAAGCGGTGGAGAAGATTCGTCAGCTCCAGGCCGAGCCTGAGTTAGCCGCGAGCATTGCCAGAGCCGGTCAGTCCTTCGTCGAGGAGCGCTACACCTTCGCACGGGTCGGCAAGGATCTTGCTGAGGCAATCCAGGAACCATTGCGGCCTTGGCAGGAGCCAGGAGCCCTGACACGCTGGTGGGCGCGCGTGCGCTATGGCTTTCGCGCCGGGTAGGCACGATTGAGCTGCGTGTTAGTATCCGTGCCGTCCCAACAAGCAAGCAATCTGGAGTTCTGCGTGGGCCCGACTCTCAATCCAACCAGCACGGATACCTGGGTGGAAAGCAATCTGCCGCCTGAACTGCGCGAGTTGCTCGGCCGGGCCCGGCGAGTTGTTCTGGTCGCCAACAACCCGGCGATTCGCGCTGAAGATTTCGATGCGCTGGAACTGGGGGGCCGGGATGTGGTGGTGAGTTTCAATACGGCCATCAAGGCCGAGTTACTGCCGGTCAGCGCCACCCAGGTGTTCGTGCATGGCTATCATGGTCAGGACTTCTACTTCTTCGGCTTGCCGTGCCGTCGCTGTATCAGCGACTTGTTCCAGCAGGCGCCGCAGCGCTGTTTCACCTTGCTGGTGGGGGTGGTCAAGCCGATGTCGGCCTTGCCGCGTGTCGCTGTCTATGAGGACCGTATCCCCTTGGCGCCCTTGCTCGATTATCCAAAGCTGCGGTCGGACGGTAAGCCCTTCGCTGGTCCATCGACCGGCTTCAACGGCATGGTGCTGTTCGATTGGTTGCGGGAGCGGCCGGGATACTCGTACGACCTGTTCGCCCTGGGCTTCTCCAATGAGGCTGGGAAACTATGGAAAGGGCATGCCTGGGATTATGAGCGGGCATGGATGAATGGCTCCCGGGTGCGTGTTGTTGCCTTGAGCCGTCGAAACAAGCTCTGGTCTCTGTTCTCCCGGTGGAAATGAAACCTGCGATCCGGCGGTGTCCGGGTCGAATATACGCTGGAATCTCATCTTGAAAATCGCTGTCGCCTTTTTTGGAATTCCACGTAATTCCACGCTTTGTTTCCCATCGATACAGGCCAATATCCTGGGGGCGCTTCCCGCTGCTGCGGAGGTGTCCTGCTACTACCACTTGTATCGCCTGCAGGAAATCGTCAATCCCCGCTCGGGTGAGCAAGGGATGCTGAGTGAGGATAATTTCGAGCCGTTCCACGGGATGCAAGGCATCATCGAGGAGCCGGAACTCTGTCTGGAGCGCTGGAACTTCGAAGCTATCAGGCAGCGTGGCGATACCTGGAGGGATGATTTTCGCTCTGTTCGCAATCTGATCCACCAGCTCAATTCACTGCATCGAGTTACCGAACTGCTGGCGCCATCGGCTCCGGACTTCGTGGTCTATGTCCGTCCGGACATCCTCTACCACGATCCGTTGCCTGGCTACGTGTTCGCCAAGCCGGAGATGCGGCGGCGGAACGTATATATTCCGAACTGGCAGTGGTGGGGCGGGCTCAACGACCGGTTCGCGATCTGTGGCAAGGAGAGCTTTTGGGCATACGGTTGCCGTATCGAGGATATGCTCGCCTTTTGCGACTCCAGTGGTCGTCCAGTGCATTCGGAGCGGCTCCTGAAGTTCGCCCTGCAGCGCCATGGTGCACGCGTTTGTCTCATGGACACTACGGCCTCTCGCGTACGCATCGATGGAAAATTTGCCGATGAACCCTTCTCCTCGAAGCGCTCGATGGGTAAGCGCGAGAATCGTGTTTTCCACCGGTTGGCGCGGTTGCGCACCTTCATTGACCGACGCCTCTGAACGTGTTTCTGCTTTGTCAGGCGCTCCGGTTGCGTTTGCGCTTTGCGTGTAACCAGAGGCGCAGCGCCTTGCGGGAGTAGGATAGCTTGAGTATTACGCGCCAGTCATGCTTCAAGGCCATGAGGAAAAAATGCTTGGCAGAGGCATCGTCATCCACCAAGTAGGCTTCTCGAAATAGCGACAGGCAGCGTTGTGTGTAGTAGGCCTTGCTAAGAGACTGCCAGTTGCCCTCTAGGCGTCTGAATACTTCTTCGACCAGTTCTATCCCAATCTCCTTGGAGTAGCAGAACTGGTGCCGCAGGCTGTCATCATGGCGGTGGATGATCGCCAGGGATTGTTCGAGAGTTGTGCAGGGGTAGTTCGCCAGTACCTGGGCGAATACCGGAATGTCTTCGGCGTTGCGGAAACGTTCAGGGTAGAGGCCGCGCGTGAATACATCGCGGTGCATCACGCAGGCACCATTGGCAATGTTGATGCTTTTCTCTATCAGGTAGCCACGTACCCTTTCCTCTGGATCGCTTGGGAGCGGTTGAGGAATGCGCTCGACAACCCGCTCGTATCCTTTGGCTAGATAGCCGCCAATGACCATGCGGCTCTGAGGGCTCTGCTCCAAATGTCTGTGGATGGTAGACAGGGCGCCAGGAGCCATCTCGTCATCGGCGTCGAGAAAGATCAGGTAGTCTCCTAACGCTTCAGTAATACCCCGGTTTCGAACCGAGGCAAGTCCCCCATTTTCCTGGCGCAGGCTGCGGAAATTGCCCAGTTCACGCTGTAGTTCCGCGATGACGGCCGGTGTGTTGTCAGAAGAACCGTCGTCAATTATCAACAGTTCACTGCGCTCATCCAACTGGTTTGCCACAGATCTCACAGCGCGAGCGAGGACATGTGCGTAGTTGTAGGCAGGGATGACGACGCTGATCACAGGCCTCGAGCTCATCGGCGATACATCATCACTGGTTTGCTGGTCGAGCCGGGCCTCTGATGAGGTGTCCCGACGCCCGAGCAGAAGAGTGGGGGGCTCGCGAAACGTCTGCGCTATCGGAAGAGGCGCTGCGCTTACGCGTGCATGGGGGCGCCTGAAGAGTTCGCTCACATATCCTTCCTTGCTTGATGATACCGCTTAGAATCCCCAGGCTTCGCCAGTCTGCGCATGCCGGCAGGGCCTGGCTGCCTACTGGCGGGCGAGCTCTTCGGGGGCACGGATAATATCTCATTGATGAAATCGTATCCAAGGTCTTACCAACCAAATACAAGGCGATGCATTGAATTTAGCCGAGTCCCAGCAGGGTTGCCGGGGGCTTCCTTATGGTTGGGACTTGCCTTGGTCATGCTCGGTATTGATTCTTGACGCCAGACGATGCTGAATGCCTCCTCAAGGTTCCGCTTCGGGCAAACGGAGATTCATGAGTAGTTACGCGGTTAGCTTTTCAGCGTTCACAGATGGCGATGGGCGGAAGCTTCTATGGGCGGTTTTTCTTGGCAGCCTCATCCTGTCATTGGTCGCCTCCCTATGCAATCCGATCCTGGCTCGTGACGCAGCCTTATATCTGGATATCGCCGCACATTATCGGGAGGATGGTTTCTCGGAGAGCTTCGAGCGTTTCGACTGGCCGTGGTTCCCGATGCTACTCGGTTTGTTGCATTGGATCAGCGGGCTGGATCTGGAACTGATCGGTCGTCTGCTGTGTGAGTTGTTCACTGCCATTGCGTGTGTCGCCTGTGTCGACATCGTTCGCCGAACCCGTGTTGAGCTGCTGTCATGGGCGGCATTGGCAGTATTGGCCGTCCCGGCATTCAATGCTTATCGGGGCGACATTCTGAGGGAAAACGGATTCTGGTGTTTCGCCATGCTGGGGCTCTGGTGCATGCACCGCTGGATGGTCTCCCGTCGCTTGTCCCTGCTGTTGCTGGGATTTGTGGCTGTACTGGTAGCGACACTGTTCCGCTTCGAGGCGATGTACCTGGTGCTGGTGGTGCCGGTGGTAGCGGTGCTGCGGGTTCATGGTGGTCCGTTGAAGAGAAGCGTGGCCATTGTCCTGGGTGGCGTTGGCGTGCTCGCTGTCTGCATGGGATTGGTCTGGGCCCGACGGCATGGCTGGCTCCCTCAGGGACGGATCGACGAGTATGTAGCGCATCTGGAGCTACCCAGTCTTTTGGCCGGGCTTCATCAGTTCGCCAGTCGCCTGGCGGAATCGATGCCGTTTGAGTACGCGCGAGAAGATGCGGCTCTGATTCTCCTGATGGGCCTGTTCGGCTATCTGTTGCTGAAGGTTTTCTCTTCCCTTGGTGTCATGGTTGTGCCTTGGCTGTATGGCGCAATCGAGCGCCGGCGAAACAGAGATAGGGACTGGCTGCTGCTCGATGTGGCCGCGGCGGGATACCTCGTCATACTGCTGCTATTCCTCATAGATCACCTGTTCCTGTCCGCACGCTATGTGGCATTCCTTGGCTTCCTGTTGGTTCCGGTGATGGCGATGGGGCTGCACGGACTGGCCGTGCTCTGGCCGCGCTTGCGTCCCTGGCTGGTTGGAGGGGTGCTACTGCTGGCGCTGGCCAATGTCGTTTCGTTCTCGGCGCCGAAGACACACCTGCGCGACGCCGGCCTCTGGCTGGGCAGCCATCTGTCGCGCGAGGCCCGCGTCTATCAGGAGGACAATCGCCTGGGCTATTTTGCGGGCTGGGGATATGGCAGCGAAGGGCGTGATCGTGAACAGGCGCTAGCGCTCAAGGGCCATGATGCCTACGAGTATTTCGCCTTGGACCTCAAGCGCGAACCTGAAGCCCAACTGGCGCAATTGAAAGCGAAGGGGCTGGAGCCCCTGGCCGAATTCCACAATCGACGGGGCGAGACTTACGTGATTTTCCGCCGCGCTAAGGTTCCCTGAGTGAGTCAGGGGTGCTGGAGTACCAGCTCTAGGGCTGCTCGGTCCATGCGTGCGGGACTGGCCCGCAGGTAGCCGTCGACCAACTTCCGTCCCCGATCCGCCAGCAACCACTGCCGATCCTCCGCATAGCGCAGCATATGCGCGAAGTTGCGCTTGCGCTGGGCGCGGCCGAGGGCGCGGCGCTGGGTCTTCATGTCGGCGATGTCGATCAGGCCCAGCTCGCCCTGCGGGGTCTGCACCACGTTGCCCAGGTGCAGCGAACGGAAGTACACGCCGCGCTCGTGCAGCCGGGCGATCAGCTCGCCCAGGCGCTCGCGCAGGGCGCTGTCGGCCTGGCCGGCGGCGATCAGCTGGCGCAGCGTCTGGCCCGGCAGCGGGCGATAGTGCACCAGGTCGCGGGCGATGCCGGGCACGCGGTAGACGCCGATCACCTCGGGGCAGGGGATGCCCAGCCGCTGCAGCGCCCGGGCGTTGTCGGCGAAGCGCTGGGCATAGGGGTAGAGCGCCGCCGAGGAGATCAGCCGCTTGCGCCGGAACAGCTTGACGAAGTTGCCGTCGGGCAGGCGCAGGACCTTGTCGCCGTGCTTGTCGGCTTCCAGCACGGTGGCGCCGGCGCGAAGCGATTCGTAGGCGGATAGGTCGAGCTCTTGCATACCGGCTTCCTGGACGGGGGCCGGCTATAGTAGCCCAGGCGCCGGGCAAACGAGAGGCCTGTGTTATAATCGCCGGCCTTTTCAGCGTGCGATTCTTTCATGACCGGCAAAGACACCGCAGAGCCCTCGAGCCTGAAGATCTACTTCCGCCTGCTCACCTACGTGCGGCCCTATTGGGGCATGTTCGCCCTGAGCATCGTCGGCTTCCTGATCTTCGCTGCCACCCAGCCGATGCTGGCCGGCATCCTCAAGTACTTCGTCGACGGCCTGACGCACCCGGACGCCAAGCTGTTCCCCAACGCGCCCTGGCCCTGGCTGCGCGACCTCTCGCTGCTCTACGCGGTGCCGCTGCTGGTGGTGATGATCGCGGTGTGGCAGGGCATCGGCTCCTTCCTCGGCAACTACTACATCGCCCGCGTCTCCCTGGGCCTGGTGCACGACCTGCGGGTGGCGCTGTTCAACAACCTGCTGACGCTGCCCAACCGCTACTTCGACAGCCACAACTCCGGGCACCTGATCTCGCGCATCACCTTCAACGTGACCATGGTCACCGGCGCTGCCACCGACGCCATCAAGGTGGTGATCCGCGAAGGCATGACCGTGGTCTTCCTGTTCCTCTCGCTGCTGTATATGAACTGGAAGCTGACCCTGGTGATGGTCGCCATCCTGCCGGTCATCGCCCTGATGGTGACCAGCGCCAGCCGCAAGTTCCGCAAGCAGAGCAAGAAGATCCAGGTGGCCATGGGCGACGTGACCCACGTTTCCTCCGAGACCATCCAGGGCTACCGCGTGGTGCGCAGCTTCGGCGGCGAGGCCTACGAGCGCGAGCGCTTCCTGCAGGTGAGCCAGGAGAACACCAGCAAGAACCTGCGCATGAACAAGACCTCGGCGATCTACACGCCGATGCTGCAACTGGTGATCTACAGCGCCATGGCGGTGCTGCTGTACCTGGTGCTGCTGCTGCGCGGCGATGCCACCGTCGGCGACCTGGTGGCCTACATCTCCATGGCTGGCCTGCTGCCCAAGCCGATCCGCCAGCTCTCCGAGGTCAGCTCCACCATCCAGAAGGGCGTGGCCGGCGCCGAGAGCATCTTCGAGCAGCTCGACGAGCAGCCCGAGGTGGACCACGGCAGCGTGGAGAAGGAGCGCGTGCTGGGCCGCCTGGAAGTGAAGAACCTCAGCTTCACCTACCCGGGCAGCGACAAGCGCGTGCTCAACGACCTCAACTTCAGCGTCGAGCCGGGGCAGATGGTCGCCCTGGTCGGCCGCTCCGGCAGCGGCAAGTCGACCCTGGCCAACCTCATCCCGCGCTTCTACGACCACAGCCAGGGCAAGATCCTCCTCGATGGCGTGGACGTGGAAGACTACCGCCTGCGTAACCTGCGCAAGCACATCTCGCTGGTCACCCAGCAGGTCAACCTGTTCAACGACAGCGTGCTCAACAACATCGCCTACGGCGACCTCGCCAGCAAGCCGCGCAGCGCGGTGGAGAAGGCCGCCGAGGATGCCTTCGCCCGCGAGTTCATCGACCGCCTGGCCGAAGGCTTCGACACCGAGGTCGGCGAGAATGGCGTGATGCTCTCCGGCGGCCAGCGCCAGCGCCTGGCCATCGCCCGCGCGCTGCTCAAGGACGCCCCGGTGCTGATCCTCGACGAGGCCACCTCGGCGCTGGACACCGAGTCCGAGCGGCACATCCAGGCCGCCCTGGAAAAGGTCATGGAGGGCCGCACCACCCTGGTGATCGCCCACCGCCTGAGCACCATCGAGCGTGCCGACCTGATCCTGGTGATGGACCAGGGCCATATCGTCGAGCGCGGCACCCACGACGAGCTGATCGCCCTCAACGGCTACTACGCGCGCCTGCACGCCAGGCAGTTCGCCGACGAGCCGGCCGAGGACGGTGTCGGCGAGTCGGTCTGAATGGCCTTGCTAGATCGCCTGCGCTGCTTCCGCGAGCGCGGCTGGACACCCATCGACGCCGCGGCCTACGCCGAGGCCTGGCAACGCTTCGGCGGCAGCGTGGCGACCCACCCGCAGGTGGTGGAGCGCCTGGCCGGCCTGGCCGGCATCCCGGTGCGCTACCTGGGCTGGGTTGCCGACGGCCAGCTGCGCGCCGCCATCCCTACCTGGGGCCGGCACCTGGCGCTGTCCAAGGACGTGCTCAAGCGCGAAGGCAAGAAGGCGCTGTTCGACCTGGGCAATGCCGAGGTCATCCTGCCGGTTGCCGAGGACGCGCGGATCGCCCTGCGCCACCGGGTGCGCTACCTGTCCGAGCTCAACCAGCAGCAGGTGACCGACGCCCGCCGGCAAGATGAAGAGCTGGCGCTGAACCGCGCGCCGGCGGACTTCTCGAAGAAATTCCGCTACAACCAGCGCCGCGAGCTGCGCCTGCTGGAAGAGGCGGGCGGTGTGCTGCAGCCGATGGACGAACTGAGCCCGGTCGAGCAGGCGCACATCTACGCCGAACTGTTCCAGCGCCGCTGGGGCTTCGAGGTGCCGGGCAAGGCGCGCCTGGCCGAGGTGCTGGAACTGATGCGCGAATTCATGCGCGGCTCGCTGGTGCGCCTGGACGGCGAGCCGGTGGCGATCCAGATCCTCTACCGCGTCGAGTCGCCGAAGTGGATCAGCGTCGAATACATCAACGGCGGCGTGGCCCCGGAGAACCGCGAATTCAGCCCCGGCAGCGTGCTCACCCACGTCAACACCCAGCAAGCCTGGGCCGAGGCCGAGGCGCTGGGCAAGCCGCTACGCTATTCCTTCGGCCGCGCCGACCGCGAATACAAGGACCGCTGGTGCCACCGGGTGCCGGTGTTCCAGGTGTAAATGCTCGAAATGCTCTTCGTAGGCGCGAGCTTGCTCGCGAACAGATTCCGCAGCGGACTCATTCGCGAGCAAGCTCGCTCCTACACCTACCGTTGCCTTCCGTAGAAGCAGACTCCGGAGAACTCCCATGAGCGCCCGCAAGCAGCAACTGCTCAAGGCCCACCGCCGCAAGAAGCGCCTGGTGCTGCTGGTCGCGCTGCTGGCGCTGGTCGCCCTCGGCGTGTTCGCCCCCTGGTGGAGCGTGCCCCTGGCCGTGCTGCTGGGCTGGGTGGCCCACGAGGCCTGGTTCGCCGACCACCTGTTCTACTCGCCGCGCGACGACTACCGCTACGACTTCCCGGAAGGTCAGCTGAGCCTGCCGGCCTCCCTCGGCCCGCATGGCCTGCACGTCGCCACCGATGCGCTGCCCGAGGGCTACGAGACACTGCTGTTGCAGATCCGCGTCAAGGCCAACTGGCTGGGGCGCTGGCTCGACCCGCAGGTGCTGATCGAAGGCGCCGATGGCATCGACCGCCAGGACTTCGAGCGCGGCGTGAACGGCGTGCGCTACCTCAACCTGTCCGGCCAGGGCGCGGCCCTGCGCGGCGGGCACCTGCGCATCCGCGGCCGCCACTGCCGCCTGGACAGCCAAGGCACCCTGCACGCCTTCCACAACCCGGACTACGCCGAGCGCCGGCTGATGGTCATCGCGCCCCACGCCGACGACGCCGAACTGGCCGCCTTCGGCCTGTACAGCCGCGCCGCCGAGGCCAGCATCGTCACCCTCACCCAGGGCGAGATCGAGGCCGAGCACTACCAGCGCCTGGGCCTGGACCAGGCCGCCGCGGCACGCCTGAAGGGCCGCCTGCGTACCTGGGACAGCCTGGCCGTGCCGCTGTGGGGCGGGGTGCCGGCCAGCCGCTGCGTGCAACTGGGCTACTACTGCCTGCAACTGCCGGCGATGTGCGGCGAACCGGACAAGGGCTTCGGCTCGCGGGAGTCCGGCGAGAGCGACATCCGCGACCGGCGCCGGCACAACCCGCTGCAGTTGCCGGCCGACGCCGACGGCGTGCCCAGCTGGAACAACCTGGTGGCTGACCTCGCGGCGCTGCTGGAGCACTTCCGCCCCGAGGTGCTGGTCAGCCCGCACCCGCAGCTGGACCCCCACGCCGACCACGTGCACGCCACGCGGGCGCTGTGCGAGGCGATCGAGCGCAGCGCCTGGAAGCCGCAGACCCTGCTGTTCTACGCCAACCACCTGCACGACAACGACCGCTGGCCCATGGGCCCGGCCGAGGGTGGCGTGGCGCTGCCGCCGTGCATCGAGCCGCTGCCGGCCGACGCCCTGTGGAGCCCGACGCTGGACGCCGCCACGCGCCTCGACAAGGCCCAGGCCCTGGCCATGCAGCACGACCTGACCGTCCCGCTACCGGCCAAGAAACGCCTGCGCCGGCTGATCCAGCGGGCCCTGGCCGGGCGCCGCTGGCCGGCCTTCGGCGAGGACGAATTCTTCCGCAAGGCGGTGCGTCGCCACGAGCTGTTCTGGGTCCGTCCGCTGCGCTGAACGACCGGCGCCCGGCGCGAGGCCGGGCGAGCGGCTATGGTATTATCCGCGGCGATTTCGACCTGCGGAGTTCCCATGAAACTGACCATGCCCCGTTTCGATCAGGCCCCTGTGCTGGTGGTCGGCGACGTGATGCTCGACCGCTACTGGCACGGCGCGACCTCGCGCATCTCGCCCGAGGCTCCGGTGCCGGTGGTGCGGGTCGAGCAGCATGAGGACCGCCCCGGCGGCGCGGCCAACGTCGCGCTGAACCTGGCCGCCCTGGGCGCCCCGGCCTTCCTGGTCGGCGTCACCGGCGAGGACGAGGCCGCCGCCAGCCTGGCCGACAGCCTCGGCGCAGTGGGCGTGACCACCCGCTTCCAGCGCATCGCCGGGCAGCCGACCATCGTCAAGCTGCGTGTCATGAGCCGGCACCAACAGTTGTTGCGGGTGGACTTCGAGGAACCCTTCAGGACCGACGCCGAGGCCCTGGCCCGCGAGACCGAGGCGCTGCTGGACCAGGTCCGCGTGCTGGTGCTGTCGGACTACGGCAAGGGCGCGCTGAAGAACCACCAGGCGCTGATCCAGGCCGCGCGCCAGCGCAACATCCCGGTGCTGGCCGACCCCAAGGGCAAGGACTTCTCCATCTACCGCGGCGCCAGCCTGATCACCCCGAACCTCTCCGAATTCGAGGCCATCGTCGGCCGCTGCCAGGATGAAAACGAACTGGTGGCCAAGGGCCTGAAGCTGCTCGGCGACCTGGACCTGGGCGCCCTGCTGGTGACCCGCGGCGAGCACGGCATGACCCTGCTGCGCCCCGGCCACCCGGCGCTGCACCTGCCGGCCCGCGCCCGCGAGGTGTTCGACGTCACCGGCGCCGGCGACACCGTGATCTCCACCCTGGCCGGCGCCCTGGCCGCCGGCGAGGACCTGCCGCAGGCCGTGGCCCTGGCCAACCTGGCCGCCGGCATCGTGGTCGGCAAGCTCGGCACCGCGGCCATCAGCGCCCCCGAACTGCGCCGCGCGGTGCAGCGCGAGCAGGGCTCCGAGCGCGGCGTGCTGGGCCTGGAGCAACTGCTGCTGGCCATCGAGGACGCCCGCGCCCACGGCGAGAAAATCGTCTTCACCAACGGCTGCTTCGACATCCTCCACGCCGGCCACGTCAGCTACCTGGAACAGGCCCGCGCCCAGGGCGACCGGCTGATCGTGGCGGTCAACGACGACGCATCGGTGTGCCGCCTGAAAGGCCCGGGCCGGCCGATCAACAGCGTCGACCGGCGCATGGCGGTGCTCGCCGGCCTCGGCGCGGTGGACTGGGTGGTGAGCTTCAGCGAGGACACCCCCGAACGCCTGCTCGCCCAGGTGCGCCCGGACGTGCTGGTCAAGGGCGGCGACTACTCCGTCGACCAGGTGGTCGGCGCCGACATAGTCGCCGGCTACGGCGGCGAAGTGCGCGTGCTCGGCCTGGTGCCGAACAGCTCCACCACCGCCATCGTCGAAAAGATACGTCGTAAGAATTAGCTGGAAGCTGGAAGCTGGAAGCTGGAAGCTGAAAGCTGAAAGCTGAAAGCGAGAGCCGCACACTTCCAGCTTCTAGCTTCTAGCTTCTAGCTTCTAGCTTCTAGCTTCCAGCTTCCCACCCACTGACCGCCGTGCCAGCGCGTCCCGGCAAAGCGGTCATGGTCCCCCCGCCGCTTCCCGGCGCATGATCCCGGCATCCCATCCCCGCGTGGAGCGAGATGCCATGACCACCGACGTGCAGGGCCGTGCCCTGGCCGTGCTCAACCGGGTGGCCCAGGCCGACTGGCCGGACCGCCTGAAATTGCGCAAACCCTTCGAGAAACTGCTCTACACCGGCAGCCGCACCGGCTTCCGCATGGCCAGCCAGCGCGCTGCCAAGCAGCTCAAGACGCCGCGCAAGGTCGACCCGGACGGGCTCTTCGACCTGTCGCTGTCCGACGAACAGCAGATGCTGGTGGAGATGCTCGAAGGCTTCGCCGCCGAGGTGCTGCGCCCGGCCGCCCACGATGCCGACGCCAACGCCGGGGTGCCCGCCGAACTGCTCAACCAGGCCCTGGAACTGGGCCTGGCCTACTACGGCGTGAACGAAGTACACGGCGGCATGGCCGGTGAGCGCACCGTGCTGACCAACGCACTGATCGCCGAAGCCCTGGCCCGCGGTGACCTGAGCCTGGCCGCCGCGCTGCTGGTGCCGCTGTCTGCGGCCAACTGCATCCGCCGCTGGGCCAGCCCGCAGCAGCAGGCGCAGTGGCTGCCGGCGTTCGTCGGCGAGGATGGCCCGCCGCTGATCGGCATCGCCGTGGGCGAGCCGCAGCTGCTGGCCGACGCCGCGCAACTGAAGACCCAGGCGCGCAAGCGCGGCCGCCATTACCTGCTGTCCGGCGAGAAGTGCCTGGTGGTACGCGGCCTGGACGCCAGCCAGTTGCTGGTCGCCGCACAGACCGCCGACGGCCCGGCGCTGTTCCTGGTCGATGCCGCCGCCAGGGGCGTGGAACGCCGCCCCGAACCGGCCATGGGCCTGAAGGCCGCCGGCACCGCGCGCATCCGCCTGAAGAGCGTGAAGGTGGCCGCCGAACGGCGCCTGGCCGCGGAGAAATTCGACTACCAGGCCTTCCTCGACCTCAGCGGCCTGGCCTGGTGCGCCCTGGCCCTGGGCACCGCGCAGGCGGCGCTGGACTACGTGATTGGCTACTGCAACGAGCGCGAGGCCTTCGGCGAACCCATCAGCCACCGCCAGGGCGTGGCCTTCATGGTCGCCGACATCGCCATCGAACTGGACGCCATGCGCCTGATGACCTGGCGCGCCTGCGCCCTGGCCGAGCGCGGCCAGCCGTTCCACCGCGAGGCCTACCTGGCGCGCCTGCTCTGCGCCGAGAAGTCCATGAAGATCGGCACCGACGCCGTGCAACTGCTCGGCGGCCACGGCTTCACCAAGGAACACCCAGCCGAGCGCTGGTACCGCGACCTGCGCGCCGTGGCCGTGATGGCCGGCGGCCTGCACCTCTGAGGAGCGCCTGCATGTACCTGGAAACCCCGAAGAAATTCCGCGGCCTGGTCAACCAGGCGCACCAGGTGGCGGAAAACTACCTGCGGCCGATCTCGCGCAAATACGACAAGGCCGAGCACGCCTACCCCAAGGAGCTGGACCTGCTGGCCGCGCTGCTGGACGGCATGAACGCCGGCTCGCCGGACGCCGTGGGCGCCACCTCGGCCAGCAAGCGCAAGGGCGCGGCGGCGGAGGAGGGCGTGAAGAACGGCGGCAACCTCTCCGCCTGCCTGGGCGTGATGGAAATGTGCTGGGGCGACGTCGGCCTGCTGCTGGCCATGCCGCGCCAGGGCCTGGGCAACGCCGCCATCGCCGCGGTGGCCAACGACGAACAACTGAAACGCTTCGGTGGCACCTGGGCGGCCATGGCCATCACCGAACCGGGCTGCGGCTCGGACTCGGCGGCGATCCGCACCACGGCGAGCAAGGACGGCGACCACTACGTGCTCAACGGCGAGAAGATCTTCGTCACCTCCGGCGCCCGCGCCGACGCCGTGGTGGTCTGGGCCACCCTGGACCGTGGCCTGGGCCGCGCGGCGATCAAGTCCTTCGTGGTGGAGAAGGGCACCCCCGGCATGACCGTCACCCGCCTGGAGAAGAAACTCGGGATCAAGGCCTCGGACACCGCCTCCATCAGCTTCAGCGACTGCCGGGTGCCGGCAGCCAATCTGCTGGGCAATGCCGAGATCGACGTGCAGAAGGGCTTCGCCGGCGTAATGGAGACCTTCGACAACACCCGCCCGCTGGTGGCCGCCATGGCCGTGGGCGTGGCCAAGGCCTCGCTGGACCGCGCCCGCGAATTGCTGAAGAAGGCCGGGTGCCGTTTCGACTACGCCAAGCCGCTGCTCTCCGTCAGCCATGCCGAGGCGACCCTGTACCGCCTGGAGGCCGAATGGGAAGCGGCGCGCCTGCTGACGCTGAAGGCCGCGTGGATGGCCGACAACCGCCAGCCCAACTCCAAGGAGGCCTCCATCGCCAAGGCCAAGGCCGGGCGCGTGGCCAACGAGGTCACCCTGAAATGCGTGGAACTGGCCGGCGCCCTGGGTTACGGCGAGGACGAACTGCTGGAGAAGTGGGCGCGGGACTCGAAGATCCTCGACATCTTCGAAGGCACCCAGCAGATCCAGCTGCTGATCGTGGCGCGCAGGCTGTTGGGCAAGACCTCCAGCCAATTGAAGTGATCATTCACATGTAGGAGCGCGCCCTGCGCGCGATTCGCAGGCAGGGCCTGCTCCTACAGGGCACGCGTAGTGCTTTTCGTAGGATGGGTTGAGCTTGCGAAACCCATGCGGTCATCGGTGATGGGTATCGCTTCGCTCAACCCATCCTACGGGAGACCGGAGGGCGTAGGAGCGGGGCTCAGGCCGTGCGCCGGCCCTTACCGGAATTGCCGTTGGCCGGCGGCAGGCTGTCGAGCCAGTCGCGGAAGCGGATGCGTTCGTCGCGCACCAGCCAGCCGTCCTGCTCGGCGAAGCTTTCCGAGAGCCAGATGCCGCGGGTCGCGGCCTTCACCAGTTCGCCCTTGCGCAGGGTGAAGAGCGCGTCGGTGGGCTGGCCGTGTTCCAGCGGCAGCAGGTACAGGTCCGGGCGGCGGCGGTCCAGGCGGGCCACCAGGGGGCCGCTTTCCAGGCGCTCGTCGACGTGGAACAGGCTGACGTCGCGCACGTCCTTGGGCAGTTCCATGCGCAGGTCGTAGACCAGCTGCAGCGAGGCGGTGGGCAGGTGCACGTAGGCCTGCGGGCGCTCGAGTAGACGCAGGGCGCCGGCCTGCACCGGGCGCGCGGCGCCGGACAGCGGCGTCAGCGAGAAGTGGCTGGCCTCGCGGTAGCGCAGGGCGCCCTGGTAGGGCGTCGGCAGCCAGGTGTCGCCGAAGCGCCCGCCCAGCCAGCCGTCGGCGGTTTCCACCAGGCATTCTTCGGCCACTTCCTGGATGGCGGTGAGCAGCGGCAGGTTCAGTTCATGGGACGGCACGTAGCCGGAAATCAGCTTGAGCACGGTGTCGCCGCGGTCGGCGCGCTGCTGGCGCACCAGCACCCAGTAGTCGCGGCCCTGCCAGTTGAGCGTCAGGCGCACCGACACGCCCAGGTTGGCCAGCTCGGCGGTGAAGCGCTGGGCATCGGCCACCTCGACCGGGCGGCGGCGCCCCAGGACCTGGGAGAAATTCAGCGGCAGGCCAAGGCCCTGGTAGACCAGGCTGTCGGGGGTGGCCTCGACCAGCAACGGCAGGGTCTTGAAGGCGGTCGGGTCCTTGCGGGCGAGCGTACGGGGCATGGGCGGTCCTCGTCGTACAGGGCGCATCGGGCCGCCTTCAGGGGTGGGCGGCCTGGCCGATCGTTCCGGGTTGCCAGTGGCTAGGGCGTTGACGGCGAACTTCGAAAACCCTCGATTATTTCGAGGTTAGCCCTGAAAGGCGCTTTGTTTTCGGATGTTTTTCCTGTCAGCGAGCTTTTGGCGGCAATTTTACGTGCCGCGGTTTTTCACCGCGGAGTCTGAGCATGGCACAGGAATGCGCCCTTTGTGTCAACCTTGGGTGACTGCCGATCAACGGTCGTGGCGCCGCCGGATTCGGCCGCCAGGGCTCAGCCGCCGAGGACTTCGGCCGCCAGCGCGACGTTGTGCCGCAGGTGCTGCGGGTTGATGGTGCCGACGATGGCCGCGCCCACCCCGGGGTGGCCGAACACCAGCTCGAAGCTGGCGCGCACGGGGTCCTGGCCCTCGCCCAGGCAGGCATGGCCGCTGGCCAGGGCCTTCTTCACCAGGATGCCGCGGTGGTGCGCCAGGGCATGGTCGATCACCGCTTTCTCGGCCTGTTCGTTGAGGTTGTAGGTGACCATGGCGCAGTCGCCGCGCTGCAGCGCCAGCAGGCCGCCATCGACGGTCTTGCCGGAGAAGCCGAAGCCGCAGATCAGGCCTTCCTGCTTGAGCCGTTCGAGGCTCTCGTAGACCTCGGTGTGCTGCAGGACGTGCAGGTCGTTGCCGTCGGAATGCACCAGCACCAGGTCGATGTAGTCGGTCTCCAGGCGGCGCAGGCTGCGCTCCACCGACAGGCGGGTGTGGGCGGCGCTGAAGTCGAAGCGCGACTGGCCGTTTTCGAATTCCTCGCCGGTCTTGCTGACGATCACCCAGTCCTGGCGCTGGCCGCGCAGCAGCGGGCCGAGGCGTTCCTCGCTGCGGCCGTAGGCCGGCGCGGTGTCGATCAGGTTGATGCCCAGCTCGCGGGCCAGCGCCAGCAGGTCGGCGGCCTCGCGGTCGTCGGGGATGCGGAAGCCGCTGGGGTACTTCACGCCCTGGTCGCGGCCCAGCTTGACGGTGCCCAGGCCCAGCGGCGAGACGTTCAGGCCGGTGCGGCCCAGCGGACGGTGCAGTGCGTGCAGGCCGCTCATGGCAGCAGCTCCTCCCATACCGGGCGGGCCAGGGGCGGACGCGGCAGCTCCGGCAACGCCTGCCCGGCGGCGGGGCGGATGCCGTCGCGGTCCAGGGCCTCGAAGACGCGGTCGGCGAAATTCGGCGCCAACGCCAGCTTGGTCGGCCAGCCCACCAGCAGGCGGCCCTGGTCGGCGAGGAAGGCGCTGTCCGGGCGCAGCAGGCCGGATTGCGCCGGCTCGGCGCGGTCCACTCGCAGGGTGGCCCAGCGTGCGGCGGAGAGGTCGACCCAGGGCAGCAGCTTGCGCAGCTCGCGCTGGGCCTCGGCGATCTGCTCGGCTTCGCTGCGGGCCACGCCCTCGGCTTCGGCGATGTCGCCGCCCAGGTACCACACCCACTGGCCATCGGCGGCCGGATGGGTGGTCACAGTGACCCGCGGCTTGGGCCCGCCGCCGACGCAGTGGGCGTACAGCGGCTTCAGCGTCGGCGCCTTGAGCAGCACCATGTGTAGCGGGCGACGCTGCATGGCCGGCTGCTCCAGGCCGAGTTCGCGCAGCAGCGCCTCGTTGCCGGCGCCGGCGGCCAGCACCACGCGCTGGGCGCGGATATCGCGGCCGTCGACGCGCAGGCCGACCAGCTCGTCGCCTTCGCGCAGCGGCTCGATGCGCTCCCCGGCCAGCAGGCCGTCGCCGCCCAGCACCGCCAGGTGGGCGACCAGGCTGGGCACGTCCAGCACCAGTTCGGAGAGGCGGTAGGCCTTGCCCTTGAAGGCCTTGTCCTGCAACGCCGGCGGCAGTTCGTCGCCCTTCACCTGGGCGACGCGGCTGCGCACCGCCTTGCTGGCGAAGAAGCTGGTGAGGTTGCCGGCCAGGCCGCCCGGCGACCACAGGTAGTGGGCGTCGGAAAGCACGCGCACGCCACGCAGGTCCAGCTCGCCGTCGCCGGCCAGGCACTGGCGCCACAGCGAGGGCATGTCGGCGATGGCTTCCGAGGCGCCGGTCAGCGCGCCGTGCAGGGCGTACTTGGTGCCGCCGTGGATGATCCCCTGCGAGCGCATGCTCTGCACGCCGCCGAGCGCGGTGTTCTCCACCAGCACGGTGGAATAGCCGGCACGGCGCAGGCGGGCATTCAGCCAGAGGCCGGCGATGCCGCCGCCGACGACGAGGATGTCGGTGCTCAGGGGTTGGGTCATGGAAGGGCGCGCCTCGCGTGAAACGAAGCGCGCAGTATAACCGAGGGGCTGTGGCTCAGTGGCCGACGCTGCCGGAGAACAGCTGGATCACCACCACGCCGCTGACGATCAGGCCCATGCCCAGCAGCGCCGGGGCGTCGAGTTTCTGCTGGTAGAGCACCAGCGCGGCGACGCTGACCAGCACGATGCCCAGGCCGGCCCAGATGGCGTAGGCGATGCCCACCGGGATGCTGCGCACCACCAGGGTGAGCATCCAGAAGGAGATGGCGTAGCCGACGATCACCAGCAGCAGGGGCAGGGGCGTGGACAGGCCTTTCACCGACTTCAGCGAAGCGGTGGCGATGACTTCGGCGACGATGGCGATGGCGAGATAGAGATAGCCGGGCATGTTCAGTCCTCCCCAGGAGCGGCCGGGCGGGCGGCCGATGTTGCGAATAGCGGCATTCTAGTGTTCCCGGCGATGGGATAAAGTCATTACCTATCTGAAAGGGAGATAGGCTATGCAGTGGAACCTGGACCAGTTGCGACTCTTCGTCAGCGTCGCCGATCAATCTTCCTTCTCGGCGGCGGCGCGCCAGCTCCAGCGTGTGCAGTCGGCGGTCAGCTCGTCCATCGCGCTGCTGGAGAGCGACCTGGGCGTGAGCCTGTTCGACCGCAGCAGCGGCCGCCAGCCGGTGCTGACCCAGGAGGGCAGGGCGCTACTCGACGAGGCGCGCGAGGTGCTGCGCCAGTGCCAGCGCCTGGAAAGCCGGGCGATGGCCCTGGTGCGCGGCGAGGAGGCGCGCCTGCGCCTGGCCCAGGACGAGGCCATGCCCTACCAGCCGGTGCTTTCCGGCCTGCAGGCGCTGGCCCGGGCCTTCCCCACCCTGGAGGTGCAACTGGCCAGCGGCGCCCAGGGCGACGTGGCGCGCAAGCTGCTGGAGCGCCGCGCCGATCTCGGCCTGCTGTTCCACCACGAGGGCATGCCGGACGAACTGGAGCGCCAGCACCTGGGCACCATCGAGATGGTTACCGTGTGCGGCGCCGGCCACGCCCTGGCTGGCCTGGACTATGCCGACCGCCGCGAACTGGCGCGGCACCGCCAATTGCTGATGGCGCCGCAGGACAGCCACTACCCCGGCGGCGAGCAGATCAGCCCGCTGGTGTGGCGCGCCGACAGCTTCTACGCCATGGCCGAACTGCTGATGCGCGACCTCGGCTGGGCCTGGCTGCCGCGCCACGTGGCGCAGTACCCGGCCTACCAGCCGCTGCTGGTGGAGCTGGCCAGCGACTGGACGCCGCCGCCGCTGGTGGTGGAGCTGGTCTGGCGCCGCGACGAGCCCCTGGGCCCGGCGGCGCAGTGGCTGGGCGAATGCTTCGCCGAGCACCTGAAGGAATAGGAGGCACGACTGTAGGAGCAACTGTCTTGCCGGTAGCGCGAGGTGCTTTTCGTAGGATGGGTTGAGCTTGCGATACCCATCGGACCCTGGTGATGGGTATCGCTTCGCTCAACACCATCCTACGAAGAGCCTGTCGGCAAGCTGGGCGCCGCGCGAACCCCCGGCGTTATTTGCTACTCTCCGCCGCCATGAACCGGACTCTCTATACCCTGCTGTTCCACCTGGGCCTGCCGCTGGTCGCGCTGCGCCTGTTCCTGCGTTCGCGCAAGGCGCCGGCCTATGCCCGGCGCATCGGCGAGCGCTTTTCCTTCGGCCTGCCGGCCATGCAGCCGGGCGGTATCTGGGTGCACGCAGTATCGGTGGGCGAAAGCATCGCCGCAGCGCCCATGATCCGCGCCCTGCAGCAGCGTTATCCACAGCTGCCGATCACCGTCACCTGCATGACGCCGACCGGCTCCGAGCGCATCCGCGCGCTGTTCGGCGACAGCGTCCAGCACTGCTACCTGCCCTACGACCTGCCCTGGGCCGCGGCGCGCTTCCTCGACCGGGTGAAGCCGCGCCTGGCGGTGATCATGGAAACCGAGTTGTGGCCCAACCACATCCACCAGTGCGCCCGCCGCGGCATCCCGGTGGCGCTGGCCAATGCGCGCCTGTCCGAACGCTCGGCCCGCGGCTACGCGCGCTTCGAAGGGCTGACGCGGCCGATGCTCGGCGAGATGAGCTGGCTGGCGGTGCAGACCGAGGCCGAGGCCGAGCGCTTCCGCCGCCTGGGCGCGCGTCCGGAGTGCGTGAGCGTGACCGGTTCGATCAAGTTCGACCTGAGCATCGACGCCGAACTGCTCGCCCGCGCCACGGCCCTGCGCCACGACTGGCAGGCCGAGGGCCGGCCGGTGTGGATCGCCGCCAGCACCCATGCCGGGGAGGACGAGATCGTTCTCGCCGCCCACCGCAAGCTGCTGGAAACGCATCCGGACGCTTTGCTGATCCTGGTGCCGCGCCACCCGGAACGCTTCGACGGCATGTTCGAACTGTGCCGCCGCGAGGGCTTCGCCACGCTGCGCCGCTCCGGCGGCGAACCGGTGCAGGCCGCCACCCAGGTGCTGCTCGGCGACACCATGGGCGAACTGCTGTTCCTCTACGCCCTGGCCGACGTCGCCTTCGTCGGCGGCAGCCTGGTGCCCAACGGCGGGCACAACCTGCTGGAGCCGGCGGCGCTGGGCAAGCCGGTGCTGTCCGGGCCGCAGCTGTTCAACTTCCTCGAGATCGCCGCGCAACTGCGCGAGGTCGGCGCCCTGCGCGAGGTGCTGGACACGCCGACGCTGGCGGTGGCGGTGGGGCAGTTGTGGGATGAGCCAGCGGTGGCGCAGCGCATGGCTGAGGCTGGGTTGGGGGTGCTGAAGGCCAATCAGGGGGCGTTGCGGCGGCTGCTTGATGGGCTGGCTCGGCTGTTGGGCTGAGGGTCTTTGTAGGAGCGAGCTTGCTCGCGAACGGAGTTTCCCGGTCATGGCGGCGCATGAGATCACCACCGTCCCCTCTCCCCAGCCCTCGGCTGCGCGCCCCGCCCTGAAGGGAGAGAGGGCTTGTTCGTGCCGAGAGAGGGAATGGTTTCAATCGGAAATCACGGTGCTAGCCGGCTGACTCCAGAGCATCAAACCCTGCCCAACGGTCCCCTCTCCCTTCAGGGAGAGGGTTAGGGAGAGGGAGCGGAGTCCAGCCAAAGCACCGAAGCCACCGGTGAGCACGGTTCGCGAGCAAGCTCGCTCCTACACAATGAATGCGGCGGTCAAAACGTCGGCGGCGTAATTACCCAGAGCACCACCGCATCCACGTCCCCGGGGTTGCCGTAGCGGTGCGGCTCCTGGCTGGAGTAGCTGAAGCTGTCGCCTTCGTTGAGCAGGAAATACCGCTCGCCCACCCACAGCTCGAAGGTGCCGCTGAGCAGGTAGCCGGCTTCCTCGCCCTCGTGGCTGTAGCTCTGCTGGCTGTAGGTGCCGGGCGGGAAGCGCGAGTGGAGGATTTCCAGCTGGCGGGTGGGCTGCGGGCTGAGCAGTTCGTCGACGATGCCGTCCTCGTAGTGCACGCTGGTGCGCGCATTGCGCCGCACCACGTAGCCGGCGTCGGCCGGGTCGGCCTGCACCTCGCTGGCGAAGAACCACTGGATGGTCACGCCCAGGCTTCGGGCGATGTTGAACAGCGCCGGGATCGACGGGTAGGCCAGGTTGCGTTCCAGCTGGCTGATGTAGCCGGCGGTGAGCTTGCTCTGCTCGGCCAGCTCGGCCAGGGTCATGCCGCGCCGCTTGCGCAGGCCGCGAATGCGCGTGCCGAGGAACTGCGCTTCGGCGCTGGCGGGGGCTTGCTGCGGGGCTTTCGGGCTCATGCGGCGAGGGTCCTGGCGAGTCGGTCGTGGGGCATTCTAAACAATGCGCCGCGCCTGTGGGCCGCTGCACCTTGCTTGCCACGAATGCCGTTGCTGGACTTTGCGTGGGGCGGCTTCGGGTTCGGCTCCGAGCGCGCGGCGGCCAAGGTCAGGCCGCGGATAACCGCGAACGGTTATTCGCCCTACGCCCGACCTAGCGGCTCAGATTGCCCAGGCTGCCTTGAGGCCTTCGTAGATCGCTTCTTCGGCCGTGCGCGGGGCCAGGCAGTCGCCGATGCGGCGGAACTCCACCAGGCCTTCCAGCTCGGCGGCCAGGTCGTCCACCGGCTGGTGGCCCTGGCACAGCACCAGGGTGTCGATGCCTTCGAAGATCATCGGTTCGCCGCTGGCGCTGTGCTGCAGGTAGACGCTGCTGTCGTCGCAGCCGTACAGCCGCGCGTAGGGGGTGATCTCGATGCCCAGGCGGTGCAGCTCGCCGGCCAGGTGGTCGCGCACGTAGAGTGGCAGGTTCTCGCCGGCGTGGGTGCCGTTCACCGCCAGGCGCACCTGGTGGCCGGCGCGCACCAGCTGTTCGGCGATGCCGGGGGCGATCCAGTCGCAGCGCCAGTCGGTGACCAGCACCGAGCGGCCGACCTGCACCTCGCCGCGCAGCACCTGCCAGGCGTCCACCACCTGCAGTTCGCCGCCGCGCTCGAAGGGCGGCCAGTAGGGCTTGGCGCCGGTGGCGACTATCACCAGGTCGGGCTTCTCGGCTTCCACCAGGGCGCGGTCGACGCGGGTGTTGCGCCGCACTTCCACGCCGGCCAGCTGCATTTCGCGCTGCAGGTTGGTGGAGGCTCCGCCGAATTCGGCGCGGCGCGGCAGCAGTTGCGCCAGGTTGACCTGGCCGCCGAGCTGCGCGCCGGCTTCGCAGAGAATCACCTCATGGCCACGCTGCGCCGCCACCGCCGCGGCCTTCATGCCCGCCGGGCCGCCGCCGGCCACCAGCACGCGCTTGCGTTGCGCGGCCGGTTCTATGCGCCCGTACTGCAGCTCGCGGCCGGTTTCCGGGTGCTGGATGCAGGAGATCGGGTAGCCGCGGTGGAAGTGGCCGATGCACGCCTGGTTGCAGGCGATGCAGGCGCGCACGTCCTCGACGTGGCCGGTCTCGGTCTTGTTCGGCATCTGCGGGTCGCAGATCAGCGCGCGGGTCATGCCGCACACGTCGGCCTGGCCGCGGGCGATGATCAGCTCGGCTTCCTGCGGCTGGTTGATGCGCCCGGTGACGAACAGCGGGATGTCCAGGCGCGCCTTGAAGGTCGCGGCGTTGCTGGCCAGGTAGGCGGCCTCGATGGCCATCGGCGGGACGATGTGGATGGCGCCGCCGAGGGAGGCGGAGGTGCCGGCGACTATGTGCACGTAGTCCAGTTCGCCCTGCAGAGACTGCACGGCCTGCAGCGATTCGTCCTCGGTCAGGCCCTCGGGGTCGCGTTCGTCGGCGGAGATGCGCAGGCCGACGATGAAGTCCTCGGCCGTGGCCGCGCGCACCGCGGCGATCACCTCGCGGGTGAAGCGCAGGCGGGCGTCGAGGTCGCCGTTGTAGCCGTCCGTGCGGCGGTTCACCCGCGGGTTGAGGAACTGCGCCGGCAGGTAGCCGTGGCTGGCCACCACTTCCACGCCGTCCAGCCCGGCCTGGTGCAGGCGCCTT
This sequence comes from Pseudomonas sp. NBRC 100443, assembly GCF_030268185.1. NCBI lineage: Bacteria > Pseudomonadati > Pseudomonadota > Gammaproteobacteria > Pseudomonadales > Pseudomonadaceae > Pseudomonas > Pseudomonas sp. NBRC 100443. The sequence goes on along the minus strand of NZ_BSQE01000013.1, from coordinate 10,641 downwards.
GCGGCGGCGGCGTAGCCGGCGACTATCTCGTCGATCATGCGCTGGTCCAGCTCGCGCGGCATCACGCGGAAGCGCTCATTCGGCGAGGCCGAGGCGGAGTAGGCCACGGCCAGCAGACCGTCGCTGGACTCCATGATCTCGCGCCCGGGGTGGAAGATCTGCGACAGCACCAGGGTGCCCTCGGCATGGCAGGCCTCGGCGACGCGGCGGTAGCCGGGGATGCATTCGTCGTCGGTGGCCATCAGCACGTGGGAGGTGTAGCGGGCGCTGTCGTGCACCCCCGCCACCTGCATCACGATCAGCCCCACGCCGCCCTTGGCGCGGGCCTGGTGGTAGGCCACCAGTTGGTCGTTGACCAGGTTGTCGGTGGGCATCGAGGTGTCGTGCCCGGTGGACATGATGCGGTTCTTCAGGCGCTTGCCACGGATTTGCAGCGGGCTGAACAGGTGCGGGAAGGCATGGGTCACGGGCGTGGTCCTTTCTTGTTGTTCTGCGGGGGGCTCAGGCGTTGCGGGCCTGCCAGTCGACCGGGTATAGGGCGTAGAACACGCAGGCCTTTTCGCCCTCGTAGGCCAGCGGCGTGCGCTCCGGCACCCAGATCACGTCGCCCGGCGCGGCCTCGATGACGCGCTCGCCCAGGCGCAGGCGGAAGTGGCCTTCCAGCACCACGATCAGCTCGTCGTAGAGCACCGTCCACTCGATGGAGCAGCCGTCGAAGCGGGCCAGGCCGGCGCCCATGGTCTGGCTGTCGGCCGGGCCGATCAGGCGGCAGATGGCGGCGTTCTCCGGCGCCTGGCCGGCATAGGGCTGGAACTGCAGGGCGGACTTCTGGAAGTGGATGACGTCGGACACGGCGGGGCTCCTGGTGGGCGGATGGTCATCTAACGTATTTCCATGGAAATTTACCTTCAGTAAAAAATCAACTTGTTTTTTTAAAAGTGACTGGGTAGTTTCATTTCCACGCCCCGTCGCCGACGGGGCGTGCCCAGCGACGTACTCCACAACAACTACAAGAGGAGATGCGCATGAACCGTGCCCCACGGTGTCTACCCGCGCCGGCCGTTCCAGGCCGCGGCGCCCCTTCGCCTCTGACTGCCAGCCGCCTCCGTCCGCGAGTTGTTCCGGTACGCCCAACCCACCTCCGCCGTGCCACCGCGGTGGCCACGGTTCGCATCCACAGAGGGTCCGCTCGATGATTTCGCGCAAGAACGCTTTGCAACCCCTGCTGCTGCTCCTGGGACTCGGTCTCGGCAGCGCCCAGGCGCAGGATTCCATGGTCGTGGTCGGCTATGGCGGCGCCGGGCAGAAGGCCCAGGACGTGGCTTTCTTCCAGCCCTTCGCCAAGGCCAGCGGGGCACGCCTGACCCAGGCCGAGTACAACGGCGAGATGGCGCGCATCAAGGTGATGACCGATACCGGCCACGCCGACTGGGACGTAGTGCAGATCGAGGGCCCGGACCTGGCGCGCAACTGCGACCTGGGCATGTTCGTGCCGCTGGACTGGAAGCAGCTGGGCGGCGCCGACCAGTTGGTGCCCAACGCCGCCAAGGAATGCGGCTCGGCCGCGCTGGTGTGGGGCGTGGCCATCGCCTACGACGCCGACAAGCTGAAGACCGCGCCCAGCGGTTGGCAGGACTTCTGGGACCTGAAGAAATTCCCCGGCAAGCGCGGCCTGCGCAAGCGCGCGGTGTACAACCTGGAGTTCGCCCTGATGGCCGACGGCGTCGCCCCGGCGGACGTGTACAAGGTGCTCTCCACCAAGGCCGGCGTCGACCGCGCCTTCGCCAAGCTCGACCAGATAAAGCCATCGATCCAGTGGTGGGAGGCCGGCGCCCAGCCGCCGCAGTGGCTCGCCGCCGGCGACGTGGTGATGACCACCAGCTACACCGGGCGCATCGCCGACGCCCACAAGAGCGGGCGCAACCTCGACCTGGTCTGGCCGGGCGCGCTGTACGGCATGGACTACTGGGCGATCATCAAGGGCTCGCAGCACGTCGACCTGGCCAAGCGCTTCATCGCCTTCGCCAACCAGGCCGACGCCCAGGTCGAGTACGTGCACAACATCCCCTACGGCCCGACCAACAAGCAGGCCGCCGAACGCCTGCCGCAGGACCTGGCGCGCTGGGTGCCGACCGCGCCGGCGAACATCAAGGTGGGCCTGGCGATGGACGACGAGTTCTGGGCCGACCATGGCGAGGAGCTGGAAGAGCGCTTCAACGCCTGGGCGGCGCAATAGGTCAAGCTATAGGCTGCAAGCTGCAAGCTGCAAGCTGCAAGCAAGAGCGAAGAGCCCTGCACATGCTCTTCGCCTGTAGCCTGTCGTTCGAACAACAAGAGGAACCCCGGCATGACCATCCCGATGCCCTCCCGTGAAACCTGCTCCGCCGAAGAGTGGAAGCTGCGCGAGGAGTTGGCCGCCTGCTACCGGCTGATCGCCCATTTCCGCATGAGCGACCTGATCTTCACCCACATTTCCCTGCGCCTTCCGGGGCCGGAGCACCATTTCCTGATCAACCCCTACGGGCTGATGTTCGACGAGATCAGCGCCTCCAGCCTGGTGAAGATCGACCTGGCCGGCCACCCGGTGGCGCCGACGCGCTACAAGGTCAACCCGGCCGGCTTCGTCATCCACAGCGCCATCCACGCCGCCCGCGAGGACGCCCAGTGCGTGCTGCACACCCACACCCGCGCCGGCTGCGCGGTGGCGGCCCAGGCCGCGGGGCTGCTGCCGCTGAACCAGATGTCCATGGAGTTCTACGGGCGCCTGGGCTACCACGACTACGAGGGCATCGCGCTGTCGTTCGACGAGCAGCAGCGCCTGGTGCGCGACCTCGGCGACCACCTGGGGATGATCCTGCGCAACCACGGTCTGCTGACCGTGGGCGCGAGCGTGAAGCAGGCGTTCCTGCGCATGTACTACCTGGAGAAGGCCTGCGACATCCAGATCGCCGCCCAGGTCGGCGGCGAACTGGTGATCCCGCCGGACGCGGTGTGCCGGCGCACCGAGCGCCAGTTCAACGAACCGCATCAGCCGCAGGCCGAAGGCGAGCTGAGCGACCCGGACGGCATCGACCTGGCCTGGGAGGCGCTGCTGCGCATGCTGGAGCGCATTGCGCCGGGGTATCGCGACTGAGCGACCGGCCTTGTCTTGCCGGCCGCGCCGAGGTGCTTTTCGTAGGATGGGTTGAGCTTGCGAAACCCATGCGGCCGTGGTGATGGGTATCGCTTCGCTCAACCCATCCTACGACGGCGTTTCTCCTGTTCCTTGTAAGCGGGCCCTGCCCGCGATTTCGCGCGCAGGGCGCGCTCCTACAGGGGAATGGCGTGGGTGGGGCGGCGTAGGAGCGGGTCTCATCCGCGATCCGCGCCGGGACGTCCGGTTATCGCGGACAAGGTCCGCTCCTACGGGAGAGGAGGAATACCGTGCTGCCCCACAACCTGTAGGAGCGGGCCCTGCCCGCGATTTCGCGCGCAGGGCGCGCTCCTACATTGGAATGACGTGGGTGGGGCGGCGTAGGAGCGGATCTCATCCGCGAATCTCGCCGGAGGTTCCGGCGCGGATCGCGGACAAGGTCCGCTCCTACGGGGGAGGAGGAATACCGTGCTCCCCAGCAACCTGTAGGAGCGGGCCCTGCCCGCGAAATCGCGCGCAGGGCGCGCTCCTACATGGGAATGGCGTGGGTGGGGCGGCGTAAGCGGATCTCATCCGCGATCCGCGCCGGGACGTCCGGCTATCGCGGACAAGGTCCGCTCCTATGGGGAGAAACACCGTGCTTTCCGGCAACCTGTAGGAGCGGGCCCTGCCCGCGATTTCGCGCGCAGGGCGCGCTCTACATTGGAATGGCGTGGGTGGGGGCGGCGTAGGAGCGAATCTCATCCGCGATCCGCGCCGGGACATCCGGCTATCGCGGACAAGGTCCGCTCCTACGAGAGAGGAGGAATACCATGCTCCCCGGCAACCTGTAGGAGCGGGCCCTGCCCGCGATTCGCGCGCAGGGCGCGCTCCTACAGGGGAATGGCGTGGGTGGGGCGGCGTAGGAGCGGATCTCATCCGCGATCCGCGCCGGGGCGTCCGGCTATCGCGGACAAGGTCCGCTCTACGGGAGAGGAGGAATACCATGCTCCCCAGCAACCTGTAGGAGCGGGCCCTGCCCGCGAAATCGCGCGCAGGGCGCGCTCCTACATGGGAATGGCGTGGGTGGGGCGGCGTAGGAGCGGATCTCATCCGCGATCCGCGCCGGGACGTCCGGCTATCGTTCACTGCTGGGTTCGCGCCTTGCTGCTGCTTTCCAGCTGCTGCTCGGCGGCCTTGGCCAGGTCCGGGGGGAGGAAGTCCTTGTCCGGGTTGTAGTCGGCCTTGAGGTAGGTGCCCAGGGCCTGCAGGTCGGCCGGGCTGAGGGTGCCGGCGGTCTGCTTCAGGCGCAGGTTGTCGAGAATGTAGTCGTAGCGGCTGTTGTTGTAGTCGCGCACCGCGCTGTACAGCTGGCGCTGGGCGTCGAGCACGTCGACGATGTTGCGGGTGCCGACCTGGTAGCCGATCTCGGTGGCTTCCAGCGAGCTCTGGTTGGAGATGATCGCCTGGCGCCGCGCCTTCACCGTTTCCACGTCGGTGTTCACCGCGCGGTGCTGGTTGCGCGCGTCCTGCACCACCTGGCGGCGCTGGCTTTCGCGCAGCTGCTCGCTCTGGCTCAGGCGCTGGTACGACTCGCGCACCTGGGAGCTGGTCAGGCCGCCGCTGTAGATCGGGATGTTCAACTGCACGCCGACGCTGGTCTGGTCCACCCACTTGCCGTAGGTCGGGGCGGTGCCGGTGTTGGTGAAGCCCAGGGCGTCGTTGTCGCCCTTCTGGTACTGCACCACCGCATCCACGGTCGGCAGGTGCCCGGCCTTGCGCTGGCGCAGGGTTTCCTCGGCGGCAGTAACCGCGAAGTTGCTGGCCTGCAGGGCGATGTTCTGTTGCACCGAGGTATCCACCCAGGCCTTGGCGTCGTTCGGCGTCGGCACCACCACCGGCAGCGAGTGGAGGATGCCCTCGATGCCGCTGTACTCGCGGTTGGTCAGGGTCACCAGGGCCTGGAAGGCGTCTTCCACCGCCTGCTCGGCGACGATCCGGTTGGCCCGCGCGGTGTCGTAGCCGGCCTGGGATTCGAGCACGTCGGTCTTGTCCGACAGGCCGACGTCGAAGCGTTCGTTGGACTGGTCGAGCTGGCGCTTGAAGGCCGCTTCCTCGGCCTTGCTGGCGGCCAGGTTGTCCTGGGCGCGGAGCACGCCGAAGTAGGTCTCGGCGGTCTGCAGGATCAGCCGCTGCTGGGTCGCGGAGAATTCCAGCTGGGCCTGTTCGCTGATGTTTTCCGCGGCCTTGAGCTGGAACCAGCGGTCGGCGCGGAACAGCGGCTGGCTGAGGCTGGCCTGGACCAGCTGGCTGCTGCGGTTGAGGGTCACGTCCGGGGTGTCCAGCGAGGTGCGGCTGGTGCCCAGGCTGCCGCCGGCGTTGATCTGCGGCAGCAGGCCGGAGCGCGCCTGGGGCACGACTTCCTTGCGCGCCAGGTAGTCGGCCTGGGCGGCGGCGAGGTCGGCGTTGTTGTCTACGGCATCCTTGTAGACGCTGATCAGGTCGGTCTTGGTCGGCAGCGGAGCGACGCTCGACGTGGGCTGTGCTGCCCAGACGAAACCTGTGGAGGCGGCCACGGCGACAGCCAGGGAGAGTCTGCGCAGCATTCGTTCGTCCTAGAAAGTGTGCGGGTGGGGCAAGGCTACGGTCGCCCCGATTGGCGGTCAAGGCGCCATCTTCGGGCAATTCGTTGCAGCATTGTAGTTGCCGGGGCGTGACCGCGAAGTCGCATCCGATACTTTCGGCCCGGCGGCATTGGCCAAGCGCCGAACTCTTGTTTAGACTGCGGACGTTCTTGTCGGGGTGCCCCATTGCGAGGGGCTGAGATCGGATAGTTCCGGATCCCGTTGAACCTGATCGGGTTAGCACCCGCGTAGGGAACAAGAAGTCCGCGTCCCCAGTGCCTTTCCGGCCGGCCCCAGCCCTCCCCGGACGCGTCCTTTCTCCGCAGTGCCTTGCGGCTCCCGCGTCACCCAGGTTCTCCCGACAATCAACCCAGGAGAGCCAGGATGAGCACCCAGAAGAACAACGTAACCCGCCTTGAACAGCTCGATCGCCAGTCGGCGCAGCCCTTCCCCAATTCGCGCAAGGTCTACCTGACCGGCTCGCGCCCGGACATCCGCGTGCCGGTGCGGGAAATTTCCCTGGCCGATACCCCCACCGCCTTCGGCGGCGAGAAGAACGCCCCGGTGTTCGTCTACGACACCTCCGGCCCCTACACCGACCCCGAAGTGCGCATCGACCTGCGCAAGGGCCTGCCCGATGTGCGCTCGCGCTGGATCGACGAGCGCGGCGACACCGAGATCCTCCCCGGCCTGACCTCCGACTTCGGCCAGGCCCGCCTGGCCGACGCCAGCCTCGACGCCTTGCGCTTCGCCCATGTGCGCACCCCGCGCCGGGCCAAGGCCGGGAAGAACGTCACGCAGATGCACTACGCGCGCCAGGGCATCATCACCCCGGAGATGGAATACATCGCCATCCGCGAGAACCTGAAGCTGCAGGAAGCCCGCGCCGCCGGCCTGCTCAAGGACCAGCACCCGGGGCAAAGCTTCGGCGCCAGCATCCCGCAGGAGATCACCGCCGAGTTCGTCCGCGAGGAGATCGCCCGCGGCCGAGCCATCATCCCGGCGAACATCAACCACACCGAACTCGAACCGATGATCATCGGCCGCAACTTCCTGGTGAAGATCAACGGCAACATCGGCAACAGCGCCCTGGGCTCGTCGATCGAGGAAGAGGTGGAGAAGCTCACCTGGGGCATCCGCTGGGGCGCCGATACGGTGATGGACCTGTCCACCGGCAAGCACATCCACGAGACCCGCGAGTGGATCCTGCGCAACAGCCCGGTGCCGATCGGCACGGTGCCCATCTACCAGGCGCTGGAGAAGGTCGGCGGCATCGCCGAGGACCTGAACTGGGAAATCTTCCGCGACACCCTGATCGAACAGGCCGAGCAGGGCGTGGACTACTTCACCATCCACGCCGGCGTGCTGCTGCGCTACGTGCCGCTGACCGCCAAGCGCGTCACCGGCATCGTCTCCCGCGGCGGCTCGATCATGGCCAAGTGGTGCCTGGCGCACCACCAGGAGAACTTCCTCTATACGCATTTCGAAGACATCTGCGAAATCATGAAGGCCTACGACGTCAGCTTCTCGCTGGGCGACGGCCTGCGCCCGGGCTCGGTGGCCGACGCCAACGACGCCGCCCAGTTCGGCGAGTTGGAAACCCTCGGCGAGCTGACCAAGATCGCCTGGAAGCACGACGTGCAGGTGATGATCGAAGGCCCCGGCCACGTGCCCATGCAACTGATCAAGGAGAACATGGACAAGCAGCTGGAATGCTGCGACGAGGCGCCGTTCTACACCCTCGGCCCGCTGACCACCGACATCGCCCCAGGCTACGACCACATCACCTCGGGCATTGGCGCGGCGATGATCGGCTGGTTCGGCTGCGCCATGCTCTGCTACGTCACGCCCAAGGAGCACCTGGGCCTGCCGAACAAGGACGACGTGAAGACCGGCATCATCACTTACAAGATCGCCGCGCATGCTGCCGATCTCGCAAAAGGTCATCCGGGCGCGCAGATCCGCGACAACGCGCTGTCCAAGGCGCGCTTCGAGTTCCGCTGGGAAGACCAGTTCAACCTCGGCCTGGACCCGGACACCGCGCGCGCCTTCCACGACGAGACGCTGCCGAAGGACTCGGCCAAGGTGGCGCACTTCTGCTCCATGTGCGGGCCGAAGTTCTGCTCGATGAAGATCACCCAGGAAGTCCGCGACTACGCCAAGGAGAACGGCCTGACCGACGAGCAGAAGGCCATCGAGGCCGGCTTCCAGGAACAGGCCGCGCGCTTCAAGGACGAAGGCTCGGTGATCTACAAACAGGTCTGATCGCTACACCGCGGCACCTGTAGGAGCGAGCTTGCTCGCGAACAGCCCGGGTTCGGGGCCGGTTCGCGAGCAAGCCCGCTCCTACGAAAAGAAGACACATCCCAATAACCCCAGAGCCTTGCGCACATCGTGACCACCACCACTGCAACCAACTACTCACCGGCCATCGCCGTTGGCGCCGCCCAGCGCGTGCTCGGCCTGCGCGACCTGTTCTCCCTGTGGTTCTCCCTCGGCATCGGCCTGATGGTGCTGCAGACCGGCGCGCTGCTGGCGCCCGGCCTGGGTCTGGCCGGCTCGCTGCTGGCGATCTTCCTCGGCACCCTGGTCGGGGTGCTGCTGCTGGCCGCCGCCGGGGTGATCGGCAGCGACACCGGGCTGGCCGCCATGGCCTCGCTCAAGCTCAGCCTGGGCGGTCACGGCGCGGCGCTGCCGGCCGTGCTCAACCTGCTGCAACTGGTGGGCTGGGGCGCCTTCGAAGTGATCGTCATGCGCGACGCCGCCAGCCTGCTGGCCGCGCGCGCCTTCGGCGAGGGCAGCGCCTGGACCAGCCCGGCGCTGTGGACCCTGGTGTTCGGCGCCCTGGCCACCCTGCTGGCGGTCAGCGGGCCGTTGGCCTTCGTCCGCCGAGTGCTGCGCAAGTGGGGCATCTGGCTGCTGCTGGCGGCCTGCATCTGGCTGACCTGGGACCTGCTGCACCGCGCGGACCTGGCGGCCATCTGGGCCCGCGGCGGCGACGGCTCGCTGCCGCTGGCGGTGGGCTTTGACATCGCCATCGCCATGCCGCTGTCGTGGCTGCCGCTGATCGCCGATTACTCGCGCTTCGGCAAGCACGCCGGGCAGGTGTTCGGCGGCGCCGCGCTGGGCTTCTTCATCGGCTGCTTCTGGCTGATGGGCCTGGGCGTGGCCTACACCCTGGCGTTCGCCCAGGGCAGCGACGCCAACGCCCTGCTGCTGGCCCTGGCCGGCGCCGGCATGGGCATCCCGCTGCTGCTGATCCTGCTCGACGAGTCGGAGAAGGCCTTCGCCGACATCCACTCGGCGGCGGTTTCCAGCGGCATCCTGGTGCCGCTGAAGGTCGAGCACCTGGCGCTGATCATCGGCGTGTTCTGCACCCTGATCGCCTGGTTCGCGCCGCTTGCGCAGTACCAGAACTTCCTGCTGCTGATCGGCTCGGTGTTCGCCCCGCTGTTCGGCGTGGTGCTGGTCGACCACTTCCTGCTGCGCCGCCGCGCCGCCGCCGAAGTCCGCCCCGGCCTGCGCTGGGGCTCGCTGCTGGCCTGGGCCGGCGGCGTGGTCACCTATCACCTGCTGGCCAACTACGCCCCGGACCTGGGCGCCACCCTGCCGGCGCTGCTGGTGGCCGGTGTGCTGCAGCTTGCGCTGGGGCGTATCGGCGCGAAGGGCTGAGCGGCCTGGCGGAGTGCGGGAGAAACTCAAGCGTAGGATGGGTTGAGCGAAGCGATACCCATCACCATGGCAGCATGGGTTTCGCAAGCTCAACCCATCCTACGAAGAGCACTTCGGTGCAGCCTGTAAGACAGTTGTTCCTACAGGTCGATGCCGAACTTCCCGTCCATGCCGGACAGCCCCCTCTCCCGCTTGCGGGAGAGGGTTGGGGAGAGGGAACGGAGTCAGTCCGATGCACCGTTGCCGCCGGTGAACACCGTTCGCGGACAAGGTCCGCTCCTACCGCATGAGCGAGCATGGCTTTCGTAGGATGGTGTTGAGCGAAGCGATACCCATCACCGCAACCGCATGGGTTTCGCCAAGGCTCAACCCATCCTACGAAAGGCGTCTCGGCGCGGCCGGCAAGACAGTTGCTCCTACGGGCAGCGCCATGCCTCACGGTGATCCGTAATTGGATGGACTCACCCTCACCGAGGCGTCGAGGCGCCACGGTGGCGGTCTAAGAAGCCACCGACAGTGAGGGTGAGTCCATGAAAAAGCATACGACAATGAATAAGCCGGTGTCTGCAACCGATGTATCGGTGTGCACGACAGTCGCCGTGGATCTGGCGAAAAAGGTCTTCCAGGTGGCGGGGGAAGACGCCCAGGGTCAACTGGCGTACGAACAGCGAATCAAGTCGCGTGAAGCGTTTCAGGTGTTTCTGCAGAAGCTGCCGGAGGGCGTGACGATGCTGATGGAAACCGGCCCTGGAGCACAAGCCTGGGCTCGGCTGCTGCAGGCGCAGGGCAACCCGGTGCGTATCCTGCCGGCCCAGCGGGTGGCCGAGCACCGGAGCGGAGCGAAGAATGATCGCAATGATGCCCACGCCATTCTGCGGGCGGGACGGGATAGCAGTATCGCGTCGGTACCGGTGAAGAGCGTCGCGGCACTGGCGATGCAGGCCTGGCACCGTGTCCGGCGGGGCTATGTGCAGCGGCGCACCGCCATGGGTAATCAGATCCGCGGGCTGCTGCTGGAGCAGGGTATCGCCCTGGCGCAGGGGGATGTGGGCTTGAAGCAAGGTGTCACCCGGGTGCTGGAAGACGCTAGACAGCCGTTGCCGGCTCTGCTGCGCGAGCTGATCGACGAGATGCTGAACGAATGGAAACGGCTGGGCGAGCGTATCGCCGCGCTGACCGGGCGTCTGGAAGCCTGTGCCGCCGCCGACCCGACAGCCAAACGGCTGATGACGG